>JAZQKH010000050.1:0-27569 GCA_045542055.1 Christensenellaceae bacterium
TTTATGACATTGTCTTCCTAAGACCGCTTGGCCTCCGACTTATTATTGACTGCTCGGGGCGGGGCGACGTTCCGATTACGGTTACGCCGTTTATCGCACGGTATTTATCCGAACGCACCTTTCTTACGCTTATCGTCTTGCCGTTTATTTGCTTTACTAAAAATCCTTCGCTAATTAGCCCTTGCTTGCCGTATGAAATCACTTTTTGCTCTCCTTCATATACGTCGGGATATTCTCCAAGCGTGTCAGTCATTACTTCTTGTATGGGCGTTACGTATTCTTTAATTACGCTTTGACGTACGTATTTTTCTTTCATAGGCTCACCCCAAACGGAAATTTTAAGGGTAGAGCCGTCGGCGACGGCGTAAATTATTACGGGGTTATGCGTATTGTTTATAAATCGTAGGTCGGCACTGCCACTGTTTACCATTGCATCAAAAGACGGAGCAACGTAACTTACCGTTAAACTATGCGGGTGGTATTCAGTTATTTTTAGCCCTGCCAAAAGCACGGCGTTATATAGCGTGGTTGAAACTTGGCACACGCCACCTCCAACACCGTCGACAAATTTACCGTCAACTATTATTTTGGCGTTTTTATACCCACGTTTAAGCGTTCTTGCACCTACCGTTCGATTAAAAGAAAACTCCCCGCCAACGTCAATCATCGTGCCGTTTATAGACTTTGTTGCAAGCCAAACGTTGTTTTTACGCTCGTCAGACGACGACGGGTAAGACGTGTAAAACTCCGCCCGCAAACATAGTTCTTTAGGTTGTAAATCGTAAAATGGCATTGCATTAGCGACGTGCGTTTTGCAAACTGATACTGAAATTATAAGTGCCAACGCAAGCGCAAACAATTTAATCGCCTTGTTTTTGTTTAAGTACATATATTTACGCTAAAAGTATGCGCATACGTGGGGTTTTTATGCCTTTTATACTGCCTTTTGTGGCAACTGACGTGGCTAAGGGATATAATGTATTATGTATGATAGATTGCTTGCGGTAGAATACGCTAAAAGGTGGGCGTTTGATTATAACCCCGCTTACTACAATTTTTCTAAAATAGGTGGGGATTGCACCAATTTCGTGTCACAGTGTATTTTTGCGGGTGGCGTGCCTATGAATTACTCGATTTACGGCTGGTATTATAGGTCGCTTGGCGATAGAGCGCCCGCTTGGACGGGTGTAAACGAGTTTTGGAATTTTGCAACTTCGGGTAATAACAAAGGGGTAAAAATTAAGCCTTGCACCTTGGAACAGTTAGAAGTTGGCGACGTTATTCAACTTTACAACGGTCTGCGTTTTTATCACACGTTACTCGTAACAAGCGTGGCAGACGTGATTAGAGTTTCCGCACACGATAATAATTCGTTTAACGTTCCGCTTGCCGTATATGGCTTTACCGCCTTGCGTTGTGGAAAGGTTAGTGATTAGGGTTACTTACACAAGGTGTAAATTTTTTCCAAAAACGACCGCTTAAAAACCCTTGACTTATTATAAAAATAGTTGTATTATAGTATAGCAAACAAATGTTTGTAATAAGGTTAAAGGGTAAAAGTAAAGGGTTTGGCTACTATGGATGGCGTTTCTTGCGGACAACTTAATAATATAAGTGGGCAAGCCGTAAAAAAGGGGCGTATTTATATTTGCATTGATATGAAGTCTTTTTTCGCTTCGGTTGAGTGCGCCGAGCGTTCTTTAAACCCATTTGAAGCCAATCTTGTAGTTGCCGACGACTCTCGTGGGGGTGGCACTATTTGTCTTGCCGTTTCGCCCAAAATGAAGGCGCTTGGCGTTAAAAATCGTTGCAGGCTTTACGAAATCCCTAAAACGATGGATTATATTCTTGCAAAACCACGTATGCAAAAGTATATTGAATACGCTGCCGATATTTATGAAATTTACCTAAGGTATATTTCGCCCGACGATATACACGTTTATTCTATTGACGAAAGTTTTATTGATGCGACCGACTATCTTAATATGTATAAAAAGACGCCCAAGGAGTTTGCACAGATGTTAGTCGACCTTATTGCCACCGAAAAGGGTATACCTGCAACGGCGGGAATAGGCACTAACCTTTATCTTGCCAAAATTGCGCTTGACATTATGGCTAAGCGTACGCCTGACCATATGGGGTATCTTGATGAAGAATTATTTAAAAAGCATTTATGGAATCATACGCCCATAACCGATTTTTGGGGCATATCACGTGGGACGGAAAATCGCCTTAAACATATGGGCATTACTACTATGCAAGGCATTGCTATTGCACCCGAACGTTCGCTTTACAAGGAGTTTGGCATAAACGCTGAACTTATGATTGACCACGCTTTCGGTAGGGAATCTTGCACTATGCAAGATATTAAAAATTATAAAAGTAAGTCTAAATCGCTTTCTAACTCTCAAATACTGTTTAGTGATTATGATTACGACGGTGCAAAACTCGTGCTTGACGAAATGGCATTACTTCTTTGTCAAAGCCTTATGAAAAAGGGGTATATTGCTTCAAACGTGGGGGTAAGCATAGGGTATTCTAAAAACGTGATAGAATCTACCGGTGGCACTATGAAGATGAGCAGGGCAACCAATCTTTATTCGGTTATAAAAAAATACGTTGACGATATTTACGCTAAAACTACCGATAAAACGGCTAAGATACGTAAAATAAGTATTTGTTACGGTGGTCTTGCGGACAAGAGTGCCGAGGGTTACGATTTGTTTACCGACGTTAAGGCAGTGGAAAAAGAGCGTGCGTTAGAGTATACGGTTATAGGAATTAAGGAAAAATTCGGCAAGAACGCCGTTATTCGTGGCATTGACTTGGACGAGCGTGCTACCACGATAGAGCGCAACAAACTTATAGGGGGACATAACGGTGAATAGAGAAGATAGGGCGAAGCAGTTTTTATCTTTTGACGCTTTGTCTGGGCTAAGGCAGGAATTAAAGCGCAGAGAAGAAAAACGACTTATGATAGAAAAACGTGAAGTGCCCGAAGAACTTGCAGTAACGCTTTCTAATAGGCTTGCCGTTATAGAAAAGGGGGAGTGCGTAGAGATTACCTTTTATTATAAGGGTGTGTACGTGACCGTTACGGGACAGATAGAGCAAAAAAACCTTGCGTATAGGTTTTTGACTATTAACGGCACTAAAATCCCCTTTGACGACGTGTATAGCATAACTGCTAAGAACGACAAATAGCACTGCTAAAAGGCTTGCAAACGCAAGCCTTTTATTGTATACTTATAGTTATGGAAAAATCTAAAAAGCTAAACTTAATAGGGCAACTTTTACTGCTTGGCGCAACCATTGCGTGGGGCAGTTCTTTCGTAGTGCTTAAACAGACTATTGAAACCGTGCCAGGGTTTTTCGTTATAGGCATAAGGTTTGTAATGGCTGGCGTGCTGGTGGGCTTAGTTTTTATAAAAAAAATCGTTTGTATAGATAAACGGACGCTACTAAACGGTGTAATACTCGGCGTTACCGTGGCTTTGGCGTATTTTACGCAGACGTGGGGTCTAAAGTATACCACGCCAAGCAGAAACGCTTTTTTGACGGCGCTTTACTGCATTATGTGCCCGTTTATTTTATGGATATTTTTGAAGCGTCCACCTAAGATTTATAACGTTATTTCGGCAATAATGTGCATCGTAGGTATTGGGCTTATATCTTTTTCGGGTCAACAAGCGCAAGGGCAAAACCTATTGCTTGGCGACGGCTTAACGCTTATATGTGCGGTGTTTTACAGTTTGCAAATTATATTCATCGATAAGTTTCAGGGGGATGGCAACGACCCCGTGCTTTTAATGGTTATTCAGTTTTTAGTAGTGGGTGTTTTACTGTTATTGGCTTCGGCATGTTTAGAGTTGCCCGTGCAAGGTGCAAAGGCGTATATTATGAATTTAGAGCAATGGCTTAAGGTTGGGTACTTAACCTTAGTATGCACGTTGTTTGCTCAAGCGGCGCAAATTTTTGGGCAAAGGTTTACCTCGGCAAATCAAACTGCTATAATACTTAGTCTTGAAGCTGTGTTCGGTATGGTGTTCTCGCTAATATTTAAGTATGAGAAACTTACGGTACTTCTTGTGGTTGGCTTCGCCGTTATCTTCGTTGCAATGATGATTAGCGAACTTAAACTTGACCCCGTCAAACTCTTTTGTAAGAATAAGGATAAAAAGGATTAAGTCAATATTTTGATAAAATTTTGTAAATAATTATAAAACGTAAATAATTATAAAACCGCCCCGAAAGCAAATCTTTCGGGGCGGTTTGTTTTATTTAACGATGCGATAATGGGTATTAAGGTCGTTTATCTAAGCGATTTTCTAAACTCGCTTGGCGACGTGGAAAACTTCTTCTTAAATATCTTAGAAAAATAGTTATAGTCTTCTATGCCAACCTTTTTACAAACGGCGTTAACTTTTAGTTTACTGCTTTCTAAAAGTTCGCAGGCGGTGTTTAGCCTACGATTTTTTACGTATTCAGCGGGGGTGGAAGAAAAATATTGCTTAAACACGGCGTATAGTTCGTTATTTGACAACTTAAAGACTCTACACAGCGTTTGCACGGATAAATCTGAAGACAAATTTTCATTAACGTAGTTGGTTATTTGGGCGTCTAAATTTTGACCGCTTTGGCTCATAATATTTTTAAGGTATTCATAGCCGGCGCAAGCGTCAAGTATACATATTGCCGAACTTACTTTGTCGGGACTAAGGCTGGGTAATTTGTCGTATTCGCTTTCTAACAGCGTTAAGTTCTGTGTGCCGAGTAGATGCTTTATTTTATCAAAATATTGACCTTGATTGCGTACTTGACCTATCATAACGTAACCTAAAACGTTTTTGCCGTATAAAACGGGGGTTACGCACTCTATAAGACCGGCGTGGCAGGTGTATTGATAGTGGCACTGCTTCTTTTTACACTCGGCAATCGCAAGGCGTTCGCACTCTTTACAGCGACCTTCCATAACCCCGTCTTGCCTTAAAACCGAGCAAAAACCCGAAAGTTTTTGTGGAAAGTAGTATAGTTCGTTTCCGCTTGCGTCGTAAAGGCAAATTTTTATGCCGGTTAGGTTGTGGAAGTTTTGCAGTAGTTCAACCGTCTTCTTTTGAAAAAAATCGTTTTTATTGTTCATAATTTTATTTTCGGTAAGAAATTACCATATTTTTTTATAAATTATACTATAAATTGTTGATAAAATCAATTAAAATTTTAAATATGATAGAAAAGAATTTACAAGTGGTAGCAGAGGCATATAAAAATCTTAAGGCAGAATACTATGCGGGCAAAAGCATAGACGCTATGCGTAGGGGGTTTTTAGGGTTTATTAAAAACTCGCTTGTTGGCTGTAAAATAAAATACGATTTTATTTGCGGTAAAGATACGCTTAATATTGACGGCGTTACCAAGGGTTATATTCCAAAGCAAGGGGACACGCTAATTATTGATATAAGCGTTCGCTTTGACGGGGTGTGGTGCGACGTTTGCAGAACCTTCTTCTTTGGTGAGCCGACGGATAGGCAAAAGTCCGTTTATCAAATGATAGAGCGTTCTATTGAGTCGGGCGAGAACGCACTTAAACCAAGGGCTAAGGCGAGTGACGTTTACGACGCAGTTAACAAGGTATATTTGCAGTGCGGACTCAATTTAGTTCATCATGCAGGGCATAAGATAGGCACACGTGCGCTTATGCAACCGCAGTTTTTGGCGGATAAAAATGCCACCGTAAAGTTGGGCGGACTATACACTATAGAGAGTGGACTTTACGACGGGTTTGGTATTAGACTTGAAAACGATTATTTAATAACTAACGGCGGTGCTAAAAATTTGTTTATTGATTTAATGCCGTTCGATATAAAGGAGTATATACTTAAATGAGAAAATTTTTGAAAGGTCCGTTTGCGGTACTTATGACGCCGTTTAAGAACGGTAAACTTGACGAAGACGTGTTTATTAAACAAGTAAAGCGTGTTAACGGCACGGGGGTGTCTGGCTTTGTAGTTAACGGAAGTACGGCAGAGTTTATTCAACTTAGCATTGAAGAACAAAAGCGTGCTATACAGTTGGTCGCAGAGAATAAAGACGCTGACAAAAAACTTATTGCAAGTGCTTGCACGGGAAATGCGGTAGATACCGTTGATGTTGCTAAATACGCTAAAAGCGTAGGTGCTGACGCTATTTTAGTTTGCACGCCCTATTATTTTACCTACTCTATGCAAGATAAAAAGCAATACTTTTTAGACGTTGCGAATAACTCGCCACTACCGGTAGTGCTTTATAATATTCCTTTCTTTACGCAAGAAATCGAACTTAAACTTGTTTACGAATTATTCGACCACGAAAACGTTATAGGCATTAAAGATAGTTCTGCCAATATGAAACGTTTAATGCATCAATTAGACGTTGCTAAGGATAAAAACGTTGCCGTGCTTACGGGTACGGACGATATTTTGTATTCGGCGTTATTTGCCGGTTGCGTGGGCAGTTTTACGGCGTTTGCGGCTATCTTCCCAGAAGAAATTTCCGCACTATATTCAGCAATGGATAAAGGCGACTACGCTACGGCTAAAAGTATTCAAGATAAGTTTATGCCACTACTTCGTGAAGCAGATAGCAAAACCTTCCCGTTTGGCTATAAGGAACTTTTAGGTAAGGTTATGGGCGTGACTATCGGCAATAAGGAGTTTTAATATGAAGGCTGCGGTATGGACGGGTGTTGACCAAATCCAAATTAAAGATTTGCCTATGCCTGAAATTGCTGAAGAAGAAGCTTTAATTAAGGTTAGGGCGGCGGGTGTTTGCGTTACCGACTTTCACATTATTTCAGGTAAACTTAAAATAGGTAAAACCCCCAACGTGCAAGGTCACGAAATTTGCGGGGAAGTTTATAAAATCAATACGGCAAGAAACGATATTAAGGTTGGGCAAAGATGCGTTATTGCAACTTCTATCGGGTGCGGACATTGTGAAATGTGCCGTGCGGGTAAGCAGTATCTTTGCAAGGACTCTGGCGAGATTGGGTATTACCCGTATAACGGCGGTTACGCTGAGTACGTTAAAGTTCCCGTTTCGGCAATAGTGCCTATCACCGACGGCGTTTCCGATAGGGCGGGCGCAATTTTAGAGAGTTGCGTATGCCCAACAGAATCGCTTATGGACGTAGGTATTCCGCTAAACGGCACGGTTTTAGTTACCGGTAACGGTCCTGCGGCGCTTGCCTACCTTATGATTGCAAAGGTTATGGGTGCGGGCAAAATCGTATCGGTGGTGCGTGATAGTTTAAAAGAAAGTCTTACGTTAAGTTTTGGTGCGACGCACGTTATAAATTCTAAGTCGCAAGACGTTCTGCTTGAACTTGAAAAAATTACGAGTGGTAAAAAGGCTGACGTGGTTATTGAAGCCACGGGCGCACCCGCAGTTATTGAAGTGTGCTTTGATTACTGTGCAAAGGGCGGAAAGATTGTTCAATACGGCATACCCGGCGACAACGACCAAATTAACCTGCCCGTTAAAAAGGTGGTTACAGAAGAAATAACTTATATAGGTGCTGTTGGAAACACTAAGGCGTGGTATCCGTTAGTTGAACTGATAGACGCTAAGATGATTGATTTGGATAAAATGGTTACGCACGAGTTTACGCTTGACCAAATAGACGAAGCGTTCGACTTGTATAGAAACCATGATAGAACGCTTATAAAAGCAATAATTAAGTTTTAAGGAGAAAAATATGAAAATTACGGACGTTGAAGTTGTTATCGTAAGGCAAGACGAAGTTAAGATGATTGGCGACGGCAGTCAAGATACTGCCGTTATATTGGTGCATACCGACGAAGGTATTACGGGTATTGGCGAAGTTGACAGTTCGCCCGAAGTTGTTAAGGCTATCGTTGAAACCCCCGCTTCGCACGACCAATGCCGTGGCTTAAGGGAGATTTTGATTGGCGAAGACCCCACCAACATTGAATACCTTTGGTATAAAATGTACCACTTTAGTTACTATTACACTCGTAGAAGCGTTGGTATACACGCTATGAGTGGTATTGATATTGCTCTTTGGGATATTACGGGTAAAAAATACGGCTTACCAGTGTCTAAACTTATCGGTGGCAGATTTAGAGAAAAAATCCCCGCATACTGCTCTGTTTTAATGCCCGGTACTAAAGAAGAAATTGACGAGTTGGTTGCTCACCACAAGGCAGACTGCAACTATCACGGTTATAAATTCGGTTGGGGTGCACTTGGCGAAAGCGAAGAAAAGGATATTAAACTCGTTGAATATTGCCGTCAAGCCGTTGGCGAAGGCACTAAACTTATGATTGATATCGGTATGCGTTGGACTGACTATAAATATGCGCTTCGTGTTGCTAAGGAATACGAAAAGCAAAAAATTTATTGGTTAGAAGAACCCTTCGCACCAGATAGAACGGAAGACTTTGGCAGACTTGCCGACAATATGAGCATTTCGCTTGCTTCGGGCGAAGAATTTGGAACTATGTACGAGTTCAAAGATATGCTTGACAACGGCAAAGTTGATATCGTGCAACCAGATATGAGCCGTTGCGGTGGCATAACTATGGCTAAAAAGATTGCAGATATGGCACAACTTCGTGGTAAAAAACTTATTCCACACGCATTTAAGACGGGTATTTTAATCGGTGCGACCTTGCAACTTATTGCTGCTATTCCTAATGCTGACATCTTGGAATACTGCGCACAAGAAACCGTGCTTAGCAAGAACTTGGTTAAGCACCACTTCCAACTTGACAAAGACGGCTACGTTACTATTCCCGACCTTCCCGGTATTGGCGTAGAACTTAATATGGACGTTTTGAATAAGTATAGAAAGTAAAAAAATTTTAGTGGCAAGCAAATTGCTTGCCACTTTTTTTATTTTTAAATTAGTGAAAACCTATTGAAATCGTTTGCGGTTTATGATATGCTAAATAAAAAGGATGGGTATATGAAGTTTATTATTTGCATTGATAAAAATAAAGGCATTACGTTTTTTGGCAAAAGGCAAAGTGCTGACAGTCAACTTAGGCAGTATATTGCCCAAATTATAGGCAGTAATAAGCTTTGGGTTAGCAATTATACGGCAAAGCAATTTAAAAACGAGTGTGCATATGTCGTATGTGACGACTATTTGTCCAATGCGGGCGAGCAAGACTATTGCTTTGTGGAAGATAAAGGCTTTGATTTGCAACGTGCAAATGGGTTTATAATCTGTAATTGGAATAGGAACTATCCTGCCGACGCCTTTTTTAACGTTGACCTTAAAGAACAAGGCTTTAAGCGTGTTAAAAAAGAAGATATAAAAGGCTCTTCGCACGATAAAATTACTATTGAAATTTTCCAAAGGGGGTAATTGCCAATGAATAAGTTTATAAAAAGGCTACTTAGCGTTGCGTTGGTAACGGTTATGGCTTTTACGTGTGCATCTTGCACCGTGATTGAAGGATTATTGGCAGGGGTGTTTGGTAACGACGGCGATTTTACTCCGCCAAGCGTGGAAAATATATTTATACAAGTTAACGACAACGTGCCAGTGTTCTCTGAAGAAGAACTTACCACCACTGCATACGAGCATTATAGTGACCTTGATTCTTTGGGTAGGTGCGGTGTGGTTATTGCTTCGCTTGGTAAAGAAACTATGCCCGCCGAAGACGAAGAGCGTGGCAGTATAAGTAGCGTTAAGCCATCTGGTTGGGTGCAAGCAAAGTATGATACGAGTATAGTTGAGGGTGGTTACCTTTGGAACAGAAGCCACTTAATCGGCTGGCAATTATCGGCTGAAAACGCAAACAAGAAAAATCTTATAACCGGCACAAGATACTTTAACGTTAAAGGCATGCTTCCATTTGAAAATATGGTTGCCGACTATATTAATGAATACGAAAACCACGTTGCTTATAGGGTAACGCCAGACTTTAAAGGTAACAACTTAGTGGCAAGTGGGGTTTATATAGAAGCGTATTCTATTGAAGACAATGGCGAAGGTTTACAGTTTAACGTGTACGTTTATAATATTCAACCTGGGGTTGAAATTAACTACGCCACGGGCGAAAGCCGTTTAGCACAAGCAAAAGCTGCGTAGGTAAGGTTGCCAGGCACGTTAAAAAAGCAATATATGCAAAATGCAAATTGGCAAACCTTAAACTTTGTTGATTAGTTAAAAGGAGGTTGATGCAAAGTGAAAATTTTTAAAATTGCGATTAGATTAGTTGCCGTATTTTTAGTTGTAATTTTTGGTTGGTTCCTTTTTGTGTTTGTGGTAGCGCCATACGGATACGAAGTTTGCAGTAGCTCTAGAAAAATAAGTGAGAGTGAAATGTTCCTTTATGTTGAATCAGACGGGAAGGCTTCAATATTAGGGTTAACAGACCTGGGTAAACAGCAAGAGTATTTGGTTATTCCTGAAAAGATAAATGATAACACCGTGACTTCATTAGGTATAAATTCAATTAGTGGTTTAACTTCGGTTAAAGCACAATATGGTGAAGAGCACATATTGTTTAGAGATAGTGCGTTAAAGAAATTATATATTCCCTTTAACCCCACAATCAGTGAGCAATTTTTGTTTTGGGGTAGGTACCCGCCAGATTTCTGGGGAGAGACCAAAATTGAAGCATTTGTAGTAATGCGTACAAACTATACGTATGGTGCTAAGATTTGGGAGAACAACTTTGTTCGAATGTCTAATAACTGTTTTGGCTTAAAATATAAGGATGGTGACGAAATTACAATTCATAACACTACAGATGACGGGAGGGTAAAGGACTTATTACCTGCAAACGTTACCTATTATCTTAACCCTGGGCAAGAACCAAATGCAGTGTATTGGGTAGATGATTACGATGGAGAAAAGATAAAGTATATGCCACCAGACCCTGCAAGAGAAGGGTTTGAATTTGCAGGGTGGTTTAAAGAGCGTGAATGTGTAAACAAGTGGGATTTTGAAAATGATATAGTACCTAAGAAGATTTATGAATATGACTCGGACGGTACACCTTTAACCTACACCTACGTTGAAACCAAACTTTATGCTAAGTGGATCCCTGTTTAATAAATAAGGGGGATTAAATATGAAAAAACGTGAAAGTTTACGCAAGATAATCACTTTAGTTTTGGCAATGGTTTGCGTTGCGTCTTGTACGTCTTTATTGTTTGTTGATTAGTTAAAAGGAGGTTGATGGTTGTTGAGAAATTTTAGAAGATTAATTAGTTTGTTTTTAGTGATGATATCTTTTACGTTTGTTGCAGGGTGTTTAACAACAACCAACGTTTTTGATTACGTAGACAAATTCGTTGATGACGGAACGTTTGTTTATTATAAGAATGAAGAAAACGACTCATATGCTTTATGTGGACAAGTAAATTTGGATATGTCAGCAAACGTTTATATTCCGTCACATTATAATGGCAAACCTGTTACAACATTGGGTTGTTGTTGGAACAATAGCTATCCTGACCGACAAGATATGATATATCCACTTTTTCACAATGTCGATAATTTGTATTTATCATATTTGTTTTTAACAGACGGAGGCATACCAGGCCGTCATGTGTTTTATGTTGAAAACTTATTAGACCCGTTTGTTATGGAGTTAGGTAATGGACCAAAAAATATTTTTATTCCATCTACAGATTTTGGTTTTGCAAATCATTCCCAAAATGAAAAAATATTTGAAATTTATAATAATCAAATATGCTTTGTTACACAAGTTTCTTTTGAAAACCTGATGGAGTATTACTCAGACGGTTATATAAATACATATAAATTTGACTATCAAAATACTACATTTCAAGTGGCAAACACAACGTTTATGTTTAATTACAGTGGTAGCCCAAATGAAGATATATTCTTTATCAATGATTTTGAAAGGGGTGGTTTAATACAAGATGTGCCTTATATACCAACAAGAGCCGGCTATACGTTTGTAGGTTGGTACAAAGAGCCTGAATGTGTTAATAAGTGGGATTTTGAAAATGACAAACTGCCAGCCCCACAATATGATGAAAACGAAGAATTAATATTTGTTGCAACCAAACTATACGCTAAGTGGATATAAAAGGGGTGTAAATATGAAAAAAATAATATTATTTATTTTATGTGTATTTTTTGTTTTGCCCCTATCTGCTTGTAATTATAGTGAGTCACAACAAGAATTTAGAAAGAAAAGGGAACAAGAAATCATTGCTACCTTTGAAAATGATGAAATTTATTACTATGCTTTAGACCAAGTAACAGACACGTATCATATGACTGCGAGAATTAAACCTTTGACAGAAAATTTATACACTCCAGTGCAGTTTAATGGTAAACTTGTTGCTAGAACTTGGCGTACTTTTTTTATCGGTACTGATTTATATGAAACTAGTTTTAATGGTTTTGTTGGTTTAGATAGAAAAATTATTGGTGGAGAGGCGAAAAACTTGTATTATTCTGACAATATTGAAGCAAAAATAAACAATGCGACGGGTATTGCGGAAAATCAATTCTTCCCATATACGCAAAATACACAAGAAGTAAGAAACTGTATTTATGAATCTTTATTCCGTGCTAAAAAATGTTACGTTTTAAGTAAAACTTTTGAAAATGTTTGTGATAGTCGTAGTTTTCCGCAGAATAGTATAAAAAATCATTATTCAATTATGATTCCTGATGGGGATGAAATGCGTCTTTTACAAAAGGCAAACGTATTGTTTTGTTATAATAATGCAAATGCAACTAACGAGTATTTTATCGTAGACAATAAAGACGGTGCATATTTAATTAATAAACCATATTTTGAGCCGGTGTTAGAGGGTTACACGTTTATGGGTTGGTATAAAGAGCCCGAATGTGTTAATGAATGGGACTTTGAAACGGATAAAACACCAGAACTACAATATGATGAAAACGAAGAATTAATATTTGTTGAAACCAAACTTTATGCTAAGTGGGTGGCTGTTTAATAAATAAGGGGGGAGATTTCCCCCTTATTTATTTTTAAAAAGTGTCAAAAAACTATTGACAAGCGTATATTTAGATGATATCATTATGATATCAAATAAATATTAAGGAGTTAGTTATGCAAGAAAAAATTTTAACTTCAAAAAAGAACGGTATGACGGCTTTAGTGCTTACCATACTTGGTTTACTTATTGGAATTGTGGCTTTTGTTGTGGGCGCTACTGCTTTGGAGGGCGGAATTAGTGGAATTGACGGAACGCTTGCTACTGCGTTAATGATTATAGGTGGCTTTATCGTTTGCGTTGGTTGGATTCCTTTTATCGGCTTAAAGGTATTAAAGCCACAAGAAGCTTTGGTTTTAACCTTATTTGGCAATTACGTTGGTACTATTAAGGGTGACGGGTTTTATTACGTAAACCCTTTCTGCGTTAGCGTTAACCCTGCTTCTAAAACCAAACTTAATCAAAGTGGCGACGTTAGTGGGGGTAACGACAGTTCTGCTTTTAAAATTTCGGCTTCGGGTGACGTTACTTTTAACCCTGCAGTAAACAACAAGATTTCGCTTAAAATTATGACGCTTAACAACAGTCGTCAAAAAATTAACGATTGCCTTGGCAACCCCATTGAAATCGGCATTGCCGTTATGTGGCGTGTGGTTGATACGGCTAAGGCTGTGTTTAACGTTGATAACTTTAAGGAGTACTTATCACTGCAATGTGACAGTGCGCTTAGAAATATCGTGCGTATTTATCCTTACGACGTTGCACAAGGCGTTGACACTACGGGGGACGGCATTGCCGACGAAGGCAGTTTAAGGGGCAGTAGTGAAGTTGTTGCAAAACGTATTAAAGATGAAATTCAAAAGCGTGTAGACGAAGCGGGTATTGAGGTTTTAGAAGCAAGAATTACCTACCTTGCTTATGCGCCTGAAATTGCTGCAGTTATGCTTCAACGCCAACAAGCATCTGCTATTATCGATGCAAGAAAGATGATTGTTGACGGTGCTGTTGGTATGGTAGAAATGGCACTTGCAAAGCTTTCTGAAAAAGAAATTGTTAACCTTGAAGATGAAAGAAAGGCGGCTATGGTTTCTAACCTACTCGTAGTGCTTTGCGGTAACCGTGACGCTCAGCCCGTGGTAAATTCAGGTAGTTTGTATTAATATGAGTGACGGTGGCAAAAAGCAAATTCCGCTAAGGGTTTCTGAAAAACTTTTTAATGAGATATCGGCTTGGGCTGAAGACGATTTTCGCTCTGTTAACGGGCAGATTGAGTATTTGCTGTCAGAGTGCGTACGCCAACGCAAAAAGAACGGCAAATACGTGGGCGAAGATATTGATAAGCCTTTGGATATTGATATAAAATAGCGTGTTACAAAACGTAAAAAGCAAGCAAAGTTTTGCTTGCTTTTTTTGTGTTTTTGTGTTATTTAATGTTTTAGTGCTTTAATAGTTAGGGGGGGGAGTATGCTTTTTATAAGTAATCAAGCCTTTATTGATTATGTGGGTGGTTGCAATAAACTTTCCGAACAAGAACAGTTGCTACTTGCAAGGCAAATGGCGGGTGGAGATGAAGGCGCAAAGGCGAAGCTTGTAGAGTGTTACTTGCCGTACGTTGCGAGTAAACTGAGCAGGGTTAATAAAAACATGCAATCTTTACAGTTATTATACGGTTTTCTTTGCGCTTTAGAAACCCTTATCGATGAATTTGATTTTTGTAACGGCGTGCCTTGTTTTAAAAATGCGTTAGACCGTGCTTTGCGTAGGGCTATAACCAATTATATTGCAAATAGTTAAAAAAGTTCTCTTATTTAAGAGAACTTTTTAAGTTTAGGTATTAATTTTTTTAAATTTCCTTAATACACTTTCTGGGGCATTTTGCTACGCACACCTTGCAACCGGTACATTTAGAGTAATCTATAACGGGCAAGTTGTTTACCATTGTAATAGCTCCGCTTGGGCAGTTTTTAGCGCACAAGCCACACCCTATACAACCAACTTTACAAGTATTAATAACGTCTTTGCCTTTGCAGGTGGTTGAACAAGCTACGTATACTTTGGATGATTTTGGTATTAGTTCTATAATGTGCTTAGGGCATTTAGAAACGCAAAGTCCACAGGCTTCGCATAATGCTTTGTTTGCATACGCTACTCCGTCAACTATTTGTACGGCGTGATATGGACAACACGACACGCAAGTGCCACCGCCCATACAACCTTGGGGACATACTTTACTACCGCCTAAAAGAGCGTTTTGGGCGATACAGCCTTCGTTGCCAACGTATTGGTATCTATCAAGACTAACTTTACCACCGGCACAGTGAACTACTGCGTATTTGCTTTCTTCCGCTGAAAACGGTACGCCTAAGATTTCGGCTATTTTCGCTTTGTTTTCGTTGGCGGTAGGGCCACATCCGGAAAGTGTTGCTTTGCCTTCGGCAAGCGCTTTAGCAAAGTCGGCACAACCTGCGTATCCACATCCACCACAGTTTGCACCCGCTAAGTTTTCTTGTATGGCTTCTGCCTTTTCGTCGGTAGGTACGAAGCATAGTTTTGAAACTAAAACTATTAAAATTGCAAACACCACGGCAACTACGGCTACGATGCCAAGCACCCAACCGAGAGTCACAACGTTTATATCTCTTAGTAATAGGTTTATCATAACTGTTTCTCCTTAAATGAGTGCAAACACGTAGAACGCCATTGCTATAAAGCACGCCGCTATCATTGCGATAGGGAAGCCTTTTAAGTGCTTGTTGATAGGCAATCTGGTAATCTTCTCACGCAGACCGCTCATTAAAACTATTGCAACCGTAAAGCCAAGCCCTGCAAACAAACCGTATAGTACGGCGTAGCCCATATTCATACTGCCTGCCGTAATACCGATTAGACCTGCGATTTGATTGGTATCGATAACTAATTCCGCTACGCCAAGAACGGCACAGTTGGTGGTTATAAGGGGCAGGTATATACCCATTGCGTTATACAGCGTGGGTGAGAACTTTTTAAGTGCCATTTCAATCATTTGAACGAGCGCCGCTATTACGAATATGAAAACTATAATTTCCATAAACTCAATGTTTAGCGGTACTAACACGTAAACGTATAACGGATAGGTGATTAAGCAAGTAACCGTCATAACGAAGGTAACGGCTAGCCCCATGCCGAGTGCCGACTTAAAGTCTTTACTTACGCCAAGGAAGGGGCAAATGCCTAAGAACTGCGCTACTACGAAGTTATTGATAAATACCGCAGATACGATTATCATTATAAACTCAGCCATTTGTTGCCTCCTTTACTTCTTGTAAGTTAGAAGAAGCTTGTTTTTCTTGTACTAATTTTTCATATGCTTTAATTTTACGCTTTTTACCGATTAAACCTTCTGCTAAGCTAAACAAGGCTATAAACAAACCATAAGTAAAGAAAGCGCCTGCACTTGATGCAAAAAAGCCGATTTGGAAGTCCCAAAGTTTCAAGCCGAATATTGCACCTGCGCCCAAAATTTCTCTAACAGCGCCCATTAATGTCAACGCCAAGGTGAAACCTATGCCCATAAACAAACCGTCTGCCATTGACGCTATCGGTCCGTTTTTGCTTGCAAAACTTTCAGCCCTTGCCAAGATGATGCAGTTTACTACTATAAGTGGCAGGTATAGTCCGAGCGACGAATATAGGTCGGGGAGCAGTTTATCCATTACGAGCCTTACGATAGTAACGAAAGTTGCTATAATTAGCACAAAAGCGGGTATGCGAACTTGTGACGGAATCACCTTTCTAAGTAGTGAAACGAGTAAGTTGCTGCAGATTAGTACGAAGGTAACCGCCGCACCCATACCTATGCCGTTCATAGCAACGGTGGTAAGGGCTAACGTGGGGCAAGTGCCAAGCACTAACTTTAAGGTAGGGTTAGACGCTATTACGCCGTCGGACGCTATTTTTTTGAAATTAGTTTTCATTAGCCGTTACCCCCTAACTTGAAAGTTGCAAGGTGTTCTATTACGCAGTTTACTGCGTTACAGCTTGCGTTTGAAGATTTGGTTGCACCCGTTACTACGTTTAACGTTTTATCGGTTTCCTTTTTATTTGCAGTAAACAGTTTGCCCGCTTGGTATTTTGATACGAACTCGCCGTAATACATTGCGTCAAACTTACCCATAAGCGTTTGCTTGTCGTAACTTTCTAATACGACCTTGTCGAGTTTAGCGTTTGCAAAGTCACCGTTTGTTACCACAACTTTAAGCCAAAGGGTTATGGTGCCACCCTTATAGCCTTCTTTACCGGTTGTTTGGTAAACCATATCAAAGGTGTTTGCAGTTTTATCGCCTATAATATAAATCTTATTGATTGTGCCGTAGGTGGAAGATACGGCCAACTTTTTATTTGGGTCGGTTGAATCTACGTCAACGACGATGTTATCTTCTTCAATGGTTTTTGCTTCGCCGTAGATTTTAGTCATTGCTCTTGCAGTTCTTTCTTCGGGCGTTACGTATAACACGTCGTTAAGCACTGCTAAAAGTCCGCCGGCAATTACCGCTATCAATAGAAGCACTAAGGTGCATCTAAACCATAAACTTTTGAAAAACTTCATATTCTTACGCCCCCTTTACCTTTGCGGGCTTTTTATAGCCGAAGGGTTTGTTGATTACAAATTTGTCTATTAGTGGGACTAAAATATTGCCTAAGAAGATTACGAAGGACACGACTTCAATTTTAGTTGCAAATCTAAGACCTGCCGTCAATAGACCAAGAATTATAAAGTATATAACGTTGCCAAGCACGGTGTTGGGTGTGGTAACGTAGTCGGTTGCCATAAATATTGCGCCAAGCATTAAACCGCCAGACAATATAGACGGCAAAAACCAAGCAAAATCAAAGCCTGCAAGTGCCACGCTAAATAGTCCGGTTACCGCTATGTAAATTATGGGGTATAAAATATTGATTACCCCACGAAGTGCAAGGTATATACCGCCGACGATTAGGGCAAGTTTGCATGTTTCGCCAATACAACCCGCTACACCCGTACCTAAGAAAAGGTTTAAGTTTGATACGGCGGGTAGGCTACTAGATGCAAACATTTGCGTTAAAACGGTTGCGCTGGTATCGGGGTCAAGCATATTACCGCCACCGATTAAGCCTATTTGTGGTGCTACCCAACCGCCTACGATTTCAGTAAAAGACATAAACAAGAAGATTCTACCGGCTAATGCTGGGTTAACAAGGTTTTTACCAGTGCCACCAAAAATCATTTTAACAACGATAATTGCAAACGCACTGCCTATTAAAGGTGCGTACCATGGGGCTTGTGTGCCGATTACCATACCTAAAAGCAAACCCGTTACGCAAGACGTAAAGTCAAACTCTTTGGCTATTTGCTTAAACTTTTTTCCGATTATTAGGTTATAGATAAACTCTGAAGCCACAGCACCGATAACCGATAACGCTAAAAGAAGCAATGCCTTTAAGCCAAAGTATACGCAACCCATTACGCAAGCAGGTAGAAGCGCTATACAAACGTCTATCATTATGCCTTTGGTCGTCCTTGGGCTTTTAACGTGTGGGGAAGACGAATAAGCTAAAATTTTATTTGCCATTTTTCTTCATCTCCTTAATGTGAAATTTTGCCGACTGTATGCTTTGAACTAACGCACGCTTTGCGGGGCAGTTATATGCACACGAACCGCATTCTATACAGTTCATAGCACCGTATTTTTCAGCGCCTAAATAGTCGCCCGCTAAAGCAAAGCTTTCAATATACATTGGCATAAGTCGCATTGGGCAGTTGCTTGCACATTTGCCACAGTTTATGCAGTTGGTAGAGTTGTCAAGCGACGCTTCTTTATCGGTTAAGAATAAAAAGCCGGAATCGGTTTTGCGGGTATATGATGTAAGGTTGATTAAACCCTTACCCATCATAGGACCGCCCGCTATAACCTTAACTTCTTCACCCGTCGTGCCACCGCAGAATTCAATTATATCTTCCAACGGCGTGCCTATTTGTACACGTAGGTTCATAGGCTTTTTAATACCTTCGCCACTTACGGTAAGTACTGTTGAAGATAGCGCTTTGTTATCTTCAATAGCGTGTTTTACGGCTATCATCGTTTTTATATTTTGAACGCATACGCCAACGTCAAACGGCATTTTGCCACACGGCACTTTTCTACCCGTAGTGCAGTATATTAGGTGTTTTTCACTGCCCATTGGGTATTGCTTTTTAAGAACTACCACGTCTAAGTCGGGGTATTTTTCAAAAGCTTTGATGGCTTCGGGTTTGTTGGCTTCTATGCCAATTATAATTTTTTTAATGTTAAGTGCGTTTGCTGCGTACTTGATGCCCCTATAAACGTCGTCAGTATTTTCTATCATTAGCCTGTAATCGCACGTTAGGTACGGTTCGCATTCTGCACCGTTTATAATAAGAGTGTCAAGTTGGGTAGCGGGGGATAGTTTAACTGCAGTAGGGAAACCCGCACCGCCTAAGCCTACTATGCCTGCAAGGCGAATTCTTTCAATTATGGTTGCAGGCTCAAAGTCGGCTATTTGGTCGAAGAATATCTCTTCTTCTCTACCGTCGTTTTCAATTACAACGTATTTCATTTTTTGGCCGTTACCCGTAACGATATCTTCAATAGCGGTGACAGTACCACAAATAGAAGAGTACACGTTTGCCGATATAACACCGCTAGCTTGACCGATTAGTTGCCTTTTAGTAACGACGTCGCCAACGTTTACGACGGGTATTGCCGGTGCACCTATGTGCTGGCTCATACTGACGTATACTTTTTTGGGCGAAGGCATTTTTACTATCCCAGCGTCACACGTAAGGCACTTTTTGTCCGGAACGTGTATTCCGTATAGGTAATTTTTACCTTTTCTAATACTCATAGATTCTCCTGTAAAATTTATTTAGCCCCTAAGAAAAACTTTTGGGGTAATTTTTTTAAGCATAAATAAACGGTTAAGCCTACCATTACGCCGGCAAGGACTGCCGTTAGTGCAAGGTAAGGCAAAAAGCATAAATATTCGCTTGCGCCCGTAACCAAACAGAAAACGAGATTTTGCACAGTTACGTTAACCACCGCACCCGCCACACTCGAACATAAAAGGCTTACCTTTTTTGTCCCAAAAAGAAGGAATAGTTCTAAGCACAAAGAAATTAGCCCTGCCGGTAGCGAATACATTAGCGATGAAATATTGCCTGAAAACATACTTCCAAGTAGGGTTTTAAGCGTTACCGATACCAAAGCGTATTTGCCGCCGCAAATATATGCGCAAAGCAATATAAATACGTTTGATACGCCCAGCCTTGCACCCGGCAAAAATAGTGGGGGAAGCAAACCTTCAAGCATAAAGGCTATTAGTGCAAGAGCGGTAAGCAAAGCACATTGGGTTATTTTTTTAACGTTTGGTTTCATCGCACACCCCCCGTTTGTGGTGGAAGCATACCAGTTGAAGATAGGGGTACGATTTTAAGTTTGTGCGGTGCGCATACTATTGCGCCGTCACCCTTTAATGCGGGGGTATACACGCACTCTTTAGAAGTAGAGCAGTTGGCGCTAAATACCTTTACGCTTTTATTGCCGTCGTCTATTAAGAGCACGTTGTAGTGTGTTCTTTCTGCGTTTGAATATACGGTTATCTTGTCGCCGTCGACCTTAATAAAGTCTTGGTAGCCGTCGGTTACCGATAGAGTTTGCAAGGCGTAGTCGTATTTGGCGACCGTTTTGCCGTCTAAAAGAACCTTAAAACCTTGTGGGGCTTTGCCGTTAGGTATAAAAACGAATAAAATAAAAAGCAAAACAACCACTGCAATTACTGCCGAATACACCACGACGTCCCATAAACCGAATAGTTTTGGATTTATTGTTTCAGGGTTTTTTTGCTCTTTCAAAGTTATCCTCCGTAATACCATTATATTTTATCAATTAACAACCGATTTGTCAACATATATTGTTTATATTATTAAAGTAAAATATAGGAGATTAAGCGATACGGTCTATGAAATTTAAAATTATAAAAGGCGGATATGAAATCCGCCTTTAAGATATGTTTTTATAGTAATTAATCTTTTACGTAAGCGAGCCTTGAACCTACTATAACCAAAACGAAGATTAGGCTAAACGCTGCAACGAACGCTTGGAAGTAGGTAAAGCAAGTGAATAGGTTGATTGATGCAAACACTGCAAACGATGCTAAAACAGCAACGGCAAAGTCGCCAAGATGAACCTTTTTAGAAGCCATGCCTACGATAGCGAACAAGCCTAAAACGAGAAGTGTGCCGTAAATTATTGCAAACATAGTTGCGATGGGGAAGAACGCCGGATTAGCAATCATGCCGGATAATTTAATCTTCATAATAACGCTATGTAAGTGACCGGGGTTGAATACGTGGCTGTATGCAAGTGCTAATAGACTGCCAAGAGCAAGTGCGGGCAATAAGCCGAATTTAGCGTCGGTCTTTTTAGCGTAATTGAAGAATACGTTTTTGCAAGAACATTCTTTAACTTCACCACTTAAAGTAAAGTCGAAGCAGATAAATCTTATGATAGTAAGTAAGGTTACGAGTGCGAATAAAACGTTCCAAATAACCATTACGTTGCTAATGCCGTGAGTGAATAAAATATAGAAGAACATTAAGGGTAGCGAAATGAAAAGTGAAAGCAATATAGCGTCAAGTGCGGAAATTTTACTACTTACCGCTTTAATTACCACGTATGCAAGGGGAAGTACTAAGCAAATGATGATGGTAACTAATGATTCACAAAGTTTGAAGTTGCTAAGGTATACGTTAAGGGTGGGGCAAGCGAATAAAAGCATTGCGCAAAGTTCAACCACGCTTAAACAAATGATACTAAAAACAGGGAACTTAGCAAAAAGTGCCTTGTAATAGTTAAGTGCTGAAACCTTATTCGATTTATTTGTATTGCAGATAGCAGGACTATTAAATAATGCGTTCTTAATAACTATTAACGCTACGCCGATTAAAGCTGCAAAAATGCAAACTAAAATCCAAGAAACGTCGTATGATTTAAGATAAAAAAGTCTATATGCCAAATATAGAACTGAAGATGCGGTTACGGCTAACGTTAGGCTATCTGACATATTGATTTGCTTTTTTAACAAACTGTCAATACAATACCACAGGCCGATTGCTAAGTATACGCCTACGCTTACCAAAATGAATACGTTCCAATTTTTAGCGGTTGCAAGTTTATCGAATAAACTGCTTTCGCTTCCAAATGCAAGAACGGTTAAAGCCACGAAAGTAAATAGTACGGCGTAAAGGACATAGCCCTTCTTTAATAACGTCGAAAAATAGTTGTTGCGTTCTTTTTTCATAAACACTCCATTGTATGTCGTACGACCATTTTTGTTTAGTTTTTTATAATTATACAACATACCTTAAAAAATTACAATACTTTTTTTCAATTTTTTAACCTGCAAAGCATTGTTTTTTAACTAAATCGCTTGATTTATTTGCTACTGTGTCTTAAAATATAATAGATGGATTACTTGCAAAAATTAGATGATAAATGTTTTTTGACCGTAACGTGTGCTTCAGGGGTGGAAAAGGTTGTTAAAAGCGAACTAATACGACTTGGCTATCCTTCTGCGCCCGCAGTTAACGGCGCTATTGAGTTTAGAGCCGACCTTTTTGCCGTTGCAAGATGTAACGTAAACTTGCGCTGTGCCGATAGGGTTTATATTAAGCTTGCTAATTTTAACGCAACTACGTTTGACGAGTTGTTTGAAGGCGTCAAAGGTGTGCGCTGGTGCGATTATTTGCCTAAGGACGCTAAAATTATCGTTAACGGCAAGTGCGTTAAGAGTAAACTTTTTGCTATTTCCGCTTGCCAAAGCATCGTTAAAAAGGCTATAATTACATCGTTATCGCAGTCGTATAAGACCGATTATTTTGGTGAACGTGGCGCTGAATATAACGTTGAGTTTTGGGTGTTTAAGGACCAAGTGACCTTGCTACTTAACACAAGTGGTACGGGGCTTCATAAACGTGGATATCGTGATATGGTGGGCATTGCACCAATTAAAGAAACGCTTGCTTCGGCACTACTTTTGATGAGTGATTTTTATTGGGAACGCCCATTTGTCGACCCTTTTTGTGGGTCGGGCACGCTCGTTATTGAAGGTGCTAAAATAGCACTTAATATCGCACCTAACTTACAAAGGGAGTTTGCTTTTAATAATTGGAAGAATTTTGACGGGCAATACTATCGCACGGCTATTGAAGAAGCACGTGACAAAGAGTTAAGGGGCAGAATAATTGATTTTAGGGGCTACGACGTAGACCCAAAGGCAGTTAAACTTGCTATTAGGCACGCTAACCGTGCGGGGATAGCAGATAAAGTTAGTTTTAGCGTTTGTGACGTTGCAAACTTTAAACCACACGCACCCATGGGCACTATCGTTACCAACCCGCCTTACGGCGAAAGGGTATACGATATCAAACAAGCGGAGCAGTGCTATACCGACCTTGGTAAGGCGTTAAAGGGGTACGACGGGTGGTCGCTTTTTGCTATTACGTCGGCAAAAACCTTTCCGAGATATTTGGGTAAAAAACCCGATAGAGAACGAAAACTTTACAATTCCAACAAGGAATGCAAATATTATTATTACTATGCTAAAGGAGATAACAAATGAACGATGGCAAAATTTTAGTGGAAAAATTGCTTAGATACGCTGAAAAGTTCTTGGAACTAAATCCAAGGGACGAAGTGTATTTTAGAAACCTTTTATTAAAGGAATTTAAGCTTAGCGAACCAGCAACTGAAGTGGGCGACTTATCTTTTATTGATAGTTTAGACGTGCCTGACGTTTTGGTGGAAGAGTTGGAAAAGTTCGCAGTTGACAGTGGATTGTGTGAGGACGGCTTGCAAAACCTTTACAGCACTTACGTTATGGGGCTTTTATCGCCCTTGCCGTCGCAAGTTAACCAAAGATTTATTGCCTTGAAAAACAAAAAGGGTATTCAAGTTGCGTGTGATTATTTGCACGACCTTGGCGTTAAAAATAACTATATTCAAAAAACTGCTATCGGCAGAAATATGAAGTGGGAATATATTGACGGCGAAAAGTATTTGGAAATTACCATAAACCTTTCTAAGCCCG
The DNA here is from genome assembly GCA_045542055.1 of Christensenellaceae bacterium. GTDB lineage: Bacteria > Bacillota > Clostridia > Christensenellales > Borkfalkiaceae > UBA1259. The sequence goes on from JAZQKH010000050.1 coordinate 24,085, forward strand.
AAAAGGATAATAAGGAAGTTGCTAAACTCCTTAAAGCACCTAAAAAGAGCAATTATCCCGCTTGCTTTTTGTGTAAGGAAAACGAAGGCTTTGAAGGTACTGCTACCCACCCTGCAAGAGAGAATTTAAGAACGGTTTCTTTAACCATGGGTGGCGAGCCGTGGTTCGTTCAATATTCACCTTATGCTTATTACGACCAACATATGATAGCCATATCCGAAGCGCACGTGCCTATGCACGTTGAAGGCGATACTATTGACAAGCTTTTGGATTTCGTGGACTTTTTCCCTAACTATATGGTTGGCTCTAACGCAGCGCTACCTATAATCGGCGGGTCTATTCTTAACCACGAACACTTCCAAGGCGGTGGTCACATTATGCCTATGCACAACGCTCCACTTTCTAAATTTTTGCACGGCTTCGTTTCTAAAAAGCATAGGCAAGTTAAGGTTGGCGTTGTTGATTGGTATAACAGCGTCGTTAGGTTGGAAAGTAAAAACCGCAAGCAAATCGCTTCGCTTACAAAGATTATAGTTAAAAGTTGGGCGGATTTTTCTGACGTTGATTGCAATATCGTTGCCGTTTCAAACGGGGCAAGGCATAACTCTTTAGCGCCCGTGTGTAGAAAGCATGGCAAGGTTTACGTTTTTGACCTTATTTTAAGAAATAATTTAACTAACAAAGAGTACCCAGACGGTATTTTCCACGCTCATCCCGAATATCACAATATTAAAAAGGAAGGTATAGGCTTGATTGAAGCGATGGGCTTGTTTATTTTGCCTGGCAGACTTAAAAAGCAACTTAGCGACGTTGCGGATATAGTTGCAGGCAAGGTTAATTATTGCGAAGAAGAACTTTTCAAAGAAGACCACCCGCTTTACGTGCATCGCAACATGATTAAGGAGCTTGTTGCAAAGGGCGTTACCAAAAATATACCCGATGCTCAAAAAAGGGTTACCGAATACGTTAACGTGGTTTGTAAAAATATTTTGGATAACACGGCGGTTTTCAAAAAGGACGAAAACGGCTGGAAGGGCTTTATTCGCTTCTTAGAAAGTGCAGGGCTTAAACAAATTATTTAGCAGATTGGCACGATTAAATTTTAGGCTTAAAACATACGTTATTATATAGTTAAAAAGGAGATTTGTATGAACGTTTTAGTTACGGGTGGCGCAGGTTATATTGGTAGCCATACTACCGTGGAATTGCTTAACGCTGGGCATAGCGTAGTTAGTATTGATAACTTTATGAACAGCAAATTTGAATCTATTCGCCGTGTGGAGCAAATTACCGGTAAAAAGGTAAAGTTTTACGAGGGCGATATTCGTGATAGGGCTATTTTAGATAAGATTTTTACCGAAAATAAAATTGACGCCGTTATTAACTTTGCAGGCTTAAAAGCCGTTGGCGAGTCTGTTGAAAAACCTTTAGAATATTACGAGAATAATATTGAAGGCTTGCTTGTTTTGTGCTTTGCCATGCGTGAGCACGGCGTTAAAAACTTGGTGTTTAGTTCGTCGGCTACCGTTTACGGTAAGCCTGAGAGCGTGCCTATTAGGGAAGACTTTCCGTTATCTACTTCTAACCCGTACGGAAGCACTAAGTTGTTCATTGAATATATGCTTAAAGACCTTTACCATGCTGACCCCAGTTGGAATATTGCTATTTTGCGTTATTTTAACCCCGTTGGTGCGCACGAGTCTGGTTTAATTGGCGAAGACCCCAAGGGTATACCAAACAACCTATGCCCATATATTACGCAAGTTGCCATTGGCAAGCGAAAAGAACTTGGCGTGTTCGGTAACGATTACGACACACACGACGGTACGGGCGTTAGAGACTTTATACACGTTGTTGACCTTGCAAAGGGTCACGTTTTGGCTGTTGATAAACTTGCAACCGACCCCGGTCTTATTATCGTAAACCTAGGCACGGGTCAAGGTTATAGCGTTTTGGATATGGTGCACGCATTTGAAAAGGTTATAGGCAGAACCATACCTTATAAAATTATGCCACGTAGACCTGGGGACATCGGCGAGTGTTACGCCGACCCAAGTTTAGCCCAAAAGGTGCTTGGCTTTAAGGCGACAAAAACTATTGACGATATGTGCCGTGACGCTATGAATTGGCAAACCAAAAACCCCAACGGTTATGACGAGTAATTTAAGGGCGGATATATTATAAAGGCTAAAAAATAAAAAGCGAGAATTCTTTTCTCGCTTTTTTTGTGCTCTTTGTATTGATTTTTATTGGTTTTTTAGCATTTTTGCGTGATAAAGTGTTAAAAACAATGTTTTTTTGAGTAATATCGAAATTTTTAAAAACCGAAATCGTAAGAAAAAATCTAATAAATTTTCAAAATTCTATTGACAAATAAACATATATGTGATATTTATTAAATAGGCGTACACTTGGGAGGCTGAAATGTTAAATCAACTTAGATTTGATATGTATACGATATTTAGGTCAAAAAAGATTCTTATAACACTTCTTGTTTCGTTATTGCTCCTATTGTTAGAGCCTATATCAAGATATTCTCCAAGCTGGGATAACAGACACATTGTTAGTATAGTGGGTGGTTTTGGTAAAAACATTTTTCCTATTTTATCGATGATAATAATATCCGTAGTGTTTTGTAGCAATGAATTTGCAACTGGATATATTAAGAATACATATTCAGCAGTATCTAAGTTCAAATACGTTTTATCTAAAACTATTTGTTTGTTTCTATTCGCCGTCTTAATTTTAGGAAGTTCATTTTTAATTGAAGTAATATTTAATTCCTACTATGATTTTGGGGAGATGATTTTAAGTCATAAGGTTATTGTCTGGATAGAATTGACTAACCCAGGGCAGAATTTGTTGTTAGCGGAAGATATCTTAGTCAGCATGTCAGGCTTTTTAAAAATGACAATCCTTCAAATATTTGGAATGGTTGCAATAGGTCTCATTGTTAATGTTATTTCACTTGTTTGCAACCAAGTGGTTGCTTCAATAGTAGCACTCATTTATTACTTTCTTGGTTGTCAACTTCTTCACAATTTCATTAATGATATTGTATGGAAGATTATTGGTGTTAGAGATACGTCACGCTTTATTTTTTGTGACTACTCGCTTATCGATAATGTGAAACTTTTGTATCTAAACATTTGTCGTGCTTCTGTTGATAGTTCGCTTGTTATAATATCGGCGGTATATTTTTTCTGGTTGATTGTATCTTTCCTACTAAGCTGGCTTGCAATGTGCAAAAAGAATTTTTAAGGGGGCATACAAATGAGTACTGTATTAAAAATTAACGTAATAACAAAAAAGAAAGGCTCGTTATATGGATGGACGACAAGCGAAAGCATATTTATAATAGGGGCAATTTAAATGCTAAATCAGTTAAAGTTTGATTTTTATAAGGCTATTAGGTCTAAAGGGATTATAATTGCATTTATAATTAGTTTTGTCGAATTTTTTTTCTATTTGGTAATGTTTAACAT
>JAZQKH010000051.1:0-5946 GCA_045542055.1 Christensenellaceae bacterium
CCCTTGTAAACGTATAAGGAATCGGCTGACACTACGTCGGTATTTAGTTTTTTTGCAACCTCCACCGCTAAAGCTGTTTTAGAAGAAGCGGTTGGCCCGCAAATTATAATAATTTCGTTCATTATACTATTCGTTTAAACCATTTATCTATTTCAGTTCTGGAAATCTTAATAACAACAGGTCTGCCGTGTGGGCATTTTAACCCTAAATTACCCTTTAACATTTCAAGCAGCAAATCAATTTGATATTTATCTAACTTATCCCCAGATTTTATTGCAGACTTACAAGCCTTTTGTGCAATTTTATCCGATAAAAGTTCTGCTAACTCTAATCCTTTTAGTTCATTTAGGTCAGATAACAACTCTAAAGTGAATTTTTCAAGATTTATTGATGATATGCAAGATGGTACGCTTGAAATTTTAATAGAGTTTTTGCCAAACTCATCTATATCAAAACCCATATTATAGAGCAATTCTTTTTTTGATAAAATAAACTCTAATTCATTATTGCTTGCGTTAAATACATACGGCAATAAAAGTGGTTGCACAGCCACCGATTGTGATTTAAACGACTCTAAAAGTTTATCGTATAAAATTCTTTCATGCGCAGCGTGTTGGTCAACTAGATATAAATCTTTCCCGTCTTCTAAAATTAAAAAGGTATTTAACGCTTGCCCCACAATAGATAAATTTAGGCCGTTTTTAATGCGAATTTGCTCTTCTAAGGGTTTATTATTATCGACGTTATTAATAGTGTTTGTAGCAGTACTATTCTTTCGACTGATTTCTAAATTTTCTAAAAAAGCCTTATTTTCCTTAAAAATATCATCTACAGTGCTATTTGTTTTTGAAGAACTAGGCTCTACGTCAGAAAAAACTAAATCGTCTATCTTTAATTTATAATTAGATGAATTGGAATATAAATATTTCTCTTTACTATCAGAGTAATTTTGTTTTGGGTTTTCTTGAAGGTTTTTGTTTTCAGTAATAATATTTAACGCTTCGCCCGTACCGTCAAGCACCTTAGATATAACTGAATAAACACTTGAATATATTATTTGATTATTAGAAAATCGAACGTCAGATTTATTGGGATGTACGTTAACGTCGACAATTTCAGCCGGAACAGTCAAATTTAACACAAAAAACGGAAATCTACCTTTCATTAAATAGGCAGAGTATGCGTTAGAAACTGCTGAAGAAATAGTTTGATTTGTTATAGAGCGATTATTTAAAAAAACGTATTGATGCGTTCTATTACCTTTTGTGAAATAGTGTTTAGATACGTAACCAAAAATTTTTAGTCCATTTTTAATAGTTTCAATTTCAAAACAATCGTTTAAAATTTCAGTGCCAAATACTTGAACCATTGCAGACGCAAGACCATCACCAAAAGAGTGATAAACAAGTTTACCATTTGCACTATATTTAAATGAAACGTTAGGGTTGCCAAGAATAAATTTAGCAACTGTTGACGTAATTTCGCCCTCTTCAGACCTATCGGTTCTTAAAAACTTTTCCCTTGCAGGAGTATTAAAAAACAGGTTGTTAACAACGATTTCAGTACCTTTATCACTTCCACAATCATTTATAACAACGTCTTCGCCACCCTCGGTGTAAAGACAAGCGCCAAGTTCAGAATGCTCGGTTTTAGTTGTAATGGTAAGTTTAGAAACGGAAGCAATACTAGCCAATGCTTCGCCTCTAAAACCAAGCGTTTCAATAGCGTCTAAATCGCTAACGGTTTTAATCTTGCTTGTGGCATGTGCTTTTATACAGTTTGACAAGTCGGATTTATCCATACCACATCCGTCATCGGAAACGGTAATCGAAGTCTTTCCACCGTCAATAATATCAATACTAATATTTTTTGCACCAGCGTCAATAGAGTTTTCAACCAATTCCTTAACAATGGAATATGGTCTATCAACTACTTCGCCTGCGGCTATTCTATTATAAACTTTACTTGATAATAAATTGATTTTAGCCATTTTTATCCCTTACTTTTTCATTTAAATCGTTAAGAACGTTGAATGCTTGCATTGGTGATAAATTATTCAAGTCTAAATCTAATATAATTCTTTCAACTTCAGATAAATTAACGGTTTCTTCGGTGGAAGAATTATTTGAATCTATTTTACTTTCACCACGTTTTTCAAGTTGTTTTAAAATCTTTTTAGCCCTTTCGGTAATATTTAAGCCAACGCCGGCAAGTTCGGCAACTTCTATACCAAAACTTCTATTAGCACCGCCACGCATAACTTTACGTAAAAATACGATAGTATCTTGCAATTCTTTTACGGTAACCTTATAATTTTTCACACCTTCCATTTTGCCTTCAAGTTGGGTAAGTTCGTGATAGTGTGTTGCAAATAACGTTTTTGCTTTTATTTGTGTGGTTATGTGTTCTACGATAGCCCATGCTATACTAAGCCCATCGTACGTACTCGTACCCCTACCTATTTCATCTAAAATTATAAGACTATTCTGGGTGGCGTTATTTAAAATGTCAGCCATTTCGGTCATTTCAACCATAAAGGTACTTTGGTCTAAAATCAAGTTATCACTAGCACCAATACGAGTAAAAATCTTATCGGTAAGAGTTATTTCAGCCTGTTTAGCGGGTACAAACGAGCCAACGTGTGCCATAAGTGTAATTAAAGCAATTTGACGCATATACGTGCTTTTACCCGCCATGTTTGGACCAGTTAAAATCATAGTACGGTTTTCATCGCAATCCAAAAAACAATCGTTTGGAACGAATTTTTGTTTTATAACTTTTTCAACTACCGGATGCCTGCCGTCAACTATTTTAAGCGACTTATCGCTATTTATTATCGATGGTTTAACGTAATTATTCTCTTTTGCAACCGTTGATAGAGAGTAAATAGCATCCAAATCGGCTATAGCGTTTGCGGTGGCGATAAAGTCGTCAATTTTGGTAAGCAAAAATTCTTTAATTTGATTATAAATCTTGTTTTCTAATAAAAGTGCACTTTCTTCGCTTGAAAGAATTTTCACTTCCATTTCTTTTAACTCATCGGTAATATAGCGTTCTGCGTTTGTAAGAGTTTGTTTTCTAACGTAATCGTAAGGCACTTTATCCTTATAAGAATTAGTTACTTCAATATAATAACCAAAAACTCTATTGTAGTTAATCTTTAAGTTTTTGATGCCAGTACGTTCTCTTTCTCTGCTTTCTATTTCGTTAATTATTGCGACGCCGTTTTTCTTGATAGACTTTAACTCGTCAAGTTCACTATTAAAGCCCTTTTTAATAAATCCTCCGTCCTTGGTAAGTGTGGGTGGATTTTCAACTATCGCATCGCTTAAAAGTTTAACTACGTCGGAAAAATCGTTAATTGAGTTTACCGCATCAAAAATTAAATTACTACTAATACCAGAAAGCAAAAATTTAACTTGTGGTAATACTTCTAATGACGTTTTAAGTGCATTACAGTCTTTAGGATAGAAATTATTATTTGAAAGTTTTCCCGCAAGCCTACCAACGTCTTTAATAAAAGATAATAAATCACATAAATTTTGACGAACAACCGTATTTGAATATAGTGCTTCAACGCCATCTAAACGATGGTTGATTTTATCAATATCATTTAAGGGGAAAAGTACCCAGTTTAATAGTCGCCTTGCACCCATTGCCGTCTTCGTTTTATCTAAAACCCATAGCAAAGAGCCGTATTTTTTATTGTCCCTTAGCGATTTTACTATTTCTAAATTACGTACGGCGTTAATATCAAGCATTACGTAATCTTTAGCATTTTTAATCTTAATACTATTAACGTTTACTAATGCGTGTCTTTGAGATTGTTTTAAATATGAAATTAGCGCACCTGCAGAATTTATACATATATCATTTTCTTCTAGTCCAAATACGTCAAGTGAACGAACTTTCAATTGTATTTCAAGGGTGGTTTTTGCAATAGAATGATTAAACTCACTCTCTGTAAAAACCTTAAATTTAGGCAAAACCCTATGCTCAACTAAAGGTATTGCATTAAATTGCTCCCCTTGTTGATTGCATATAATTTCAGCGGGTTCGTTCTTAACAAGTTCATCAATAAATTCAAAATAAGCCTTGTCCCCCGAAAATCTTTTTGTAAAAAATTCGCCAGTGGTTATGTCTGCCCAAGAAAGTGAAACGTTTTTACCATCAACGTAAACGGAAGCCAAAAAGTTGTTTGAAGAGGTGTTTATAAGTTCATCGTTCGTAATAGTGCCGGCTGAAACTATTTTAATAACGTCACGCTTAACGATATCACCCTTTTTAGGTTCGGTTAATTGTTCGCATACGGCAACCTTTTCGCCAGCGTTTACTAATTTAGCAATATACTCGTCGGCAGCGTGATAAGGGACGCCACACATAGGGGCTTTTTTACCCTTACCGCAGTCACGACTAGTTAACGTTAAATCTAAAATTTCAGACGCCTTTATAGCATCTTCAAAAAACATTTCATAAAAATCGCCAAGCCTATAAAAAAGTATACAATCAGCATACTTTCCTTTAGTTTTAAGATATTGAGTCATCATTGGTGAAAAATCATTCATACGTCACCTACACAATTTCGCCATGCAGTGAAATACCGCCCGTCTTAGTTATATTTACGTTTACGAATTGCCCTATAATATTTTTATCACAATCAAAATAAGCCATTCTGCCGTAATCATCCCTGCCTAAATATTTACCCTTTTTGTCATCGAAGCCCTCGCATAAAACTCTAATCGTTTTATTAAGATATTCCTTTGATTGCTTGCGATTAATAGAGTTTTGCAAGTCAATAAGCTTCATAATGCGATTGGTTGCCGTCTGCTCGTCAATTTGACCGTCCATAACGGCTGCGGGCGTTCCACTGCGTTTAGAATAGATAAAGGTAAATGCACCAGCGTATCCTACCCTTTCAACCACGTCAACGGTATCCAAAAAATCTTGCTCGGTTTCAGTTGGAAAGCCAACCATAATATCGGTAGTAATTGAAACGTCGGGAATATACTTTCTTAACATTTCAATTTTACCAAAATAATCTTCTCTCGTATACTTGCGGTTCATAAGTTTTAATATTCTATTTGAACCCGATTGTATTGGTAAGTGTACGGTTTTTGCTACCTTATTACTCTTAGACAAGGCAACAACTAATTCTTCAGACAAATCTTTCGGATGATTGGTCATAAACTTAAGCCTAAAATCACCGTCTAAAGCTGAAATTTCATTTATAAGCGTAGCAAAATTAACTCCGTCTAAATCTTTACCATATGAGTTAACGTTTTGACCAAGTAAGGTAATTTCCTTATAGCCTTGTGCTATTAACTCTCTACACTCACTAACAATATCTTCTATTCTACGACTTCTTTCTCTCCCTCTAACGTATGGAACTATACAATAAGTGCAAAAGTTATTGCAACCATACATTATGTTAATCCATGCGTTAGGAAAGCTTGTTCTGTATTTAGGCGTGCCTTCAACAATAGCACCTTCCTTTTCATCAACTTCAACAACGTGCCTTTGTCCATTTATTCTTTTTAATAATAGAGCCTTAAAGTTTTCTAAATTATGTGTGCCAAAAATAACGTCAATAAACGGAAATTTTTTGATAAGCTTATTTGCATAATCTTTTTGTTGCGTCATACACCCCCCAACGCAAATAATTTTGCTTGGGTTTTGTTTTTTAAATCTTTTTAACGCACCAATATTACCTTCAGCTTTTAATTCAGCGTTCTCTCTTATACAACACGTATTGAAAACAACGACGTCGGCAACTTGTTCGTTTTCGGCTAAAACGTAGCCTAAATCGGTCAATATACCGGCGATTTTTTCAGATTCGTGAATATTCATTTGGCAACCGTAAGTTACGATAAAATATGTAAGCAATTTTTCCATACTTATTATAATAAACTATTATAATAAATTTGTCAATTTATAAAAGTAAAAATG
>JAZQKH010000052.1:0-9349 GCA_045542055.1 Christensenellaceae bacterium
CTTGGCTCACAGAACGACATGGCTACGATCCGACTTAGTGGGTATCCACTGTTTACCCTACGGGAAATTTGCTTTGCAAATTTTCTCCTCATTCAAATCCCGTCCTTATTTAAACTAAACAAAGGGTAGTCTAAACGACTACCCTTTATGTTTGGTCGGAGTGACGGGATTTGAACCCACGACCTCTTGGTCCCGAACCAAGCGCGCTACCAACTGCGCTACACCCCGTTATTATGAACATAGTTCACTATTAGATATCAACTCGCACTTTGTTTTAGACAGGTATCGCCCAAGGCGCTTCCGCCCTCGGCATTTAGCCTCGTGGGCTTTGGTTACAAACCGTCCACTGGACGCTTTGCTTTACACGTCGCCCCAACTGCGCTACACCCCGACGTTAAAACGTACTTGCGAACATTAACTATTATACTTGCCTATTCCAAAAAAAGCAAGCGTTTATATTGTATTTTTTTAGGTTTATTGGAGTGGGCGTTAACGTCCACTCCAACCACCTAAAAGCTTAATTAGATTCTATTTACGCCGGTTTTAATAGCTGCTTCTTTAACAGCCTTTGCAACTGCGGGTGCAACTCTCTTATCAAAAGGTGCAGGGATTACGTAATCTGCCCTTAATTCTTCATCAGAGATAAGCCCAGCAATAGCGGTTGCAGCGGCAATCTTCATTTCTTCGTTAATATCTAACGCTCTGCAATCTAATGCACCACGGAAGATACCAGGGAACGCCAACACGTTATTGATTTGGTTGGGGAAGTCGCTTCTGCCGGTACCAACTACTGCGGCACCTGCCTTTAGTGCAAGGTCAGGCATAATTTCAGGCGTGGGGTTAGCCATTGGCATAACGATAGCGTCTTTTGCCATAGTTTTAACCATTTCTTCGGTAAGAACGCCTGGTGAACTTACGCCAACGAACATATCTGCGCCTTTAACTGCGTCTGCAAGCGTACCCTTTTTGCCAAGTTTGTTGCTCCACTCAGCTATTTCTTCTTTAGCAGAGTTCATACCAACGGGTCTACCCTTATAGATGATACCGTTTCTATCGCACATAACGATATCTTTAGCGCCCATAGAAATCATAAGTTTAGCAATAGCTTCGCCAGCAGCGCCTGCGCCACTAAATACTATGCTAAGGTCTTCCCACTTCTTGCCAACGAGTTTAAGAGCGTTGATACAAGCAGCAACGCAAACTACTGCAGTGCCGTGTTGGTCGTCGTGGAAAATCGGAATATCAACTTCGGGGTCTTCTTTAAGTCTTTTTTCAATTTCAAAGCATCTGGGAGCAGAAATATCTTCCAAGTTAACGCCACCGAAAGAACCTGCCAAAAGTTTAACGGTTTGAACGATTTCGTCCACGCTTTTACTTCTAACGCAAAGCGGAATAGCGTCTACACCACCGAAAGACTTAAACAAAACGCACTTGCCTTCCATAACGGGCATACCGGCTTCAGGACCAATATCGCCTAAACCTAAAACTGCAGTACCGTCGGTAATAACTGCAACCAAGTTGCCTCTGCCGGTTAATTCAAAAGACTTATTGTAATCCTTTTGAATCTCCAAACAAGGTTGTGCTACACCCGGGGTGTATGCAAGTGACAAATCTTCTTTGTTTTCAACTTTAACTTTTGAAACTGTTTCAATTTTGCCTTTCCATTCGCCGTGCAAACGTAAAGATTCTTTTGCGTAATCCATAAAACTATGCCTCCATAACTATATAATATTTTTTAGGAATATTCCCTTTATTGCCTTAATTAGTTAAACGCCTTGTAAATAGTGCGTATACAATTTTCATAATCAGAGTTTGCCACGCCGATTATAATATTAAGTTCGCTTGAGCCTTGGTCTATCATTCTAATATTGATACCCGCATCTGCCAAGGCGTTAAACAGCCTTGCCGAAGTACCTACACGTCTATTCATACCGTGACCAACGGTTGCTATTAAAGAAATGTTTTCAATAACGTGAACGTAGTCAGGACTAACGCTTTCACGGATTTCATTAATAACGTCGTTAAGAACGCCGTCCTTCAACTCGTCTGAAGCAATTACGATTGACAACGTGTCAATACCCGACGGCAAGTGTTCGATACAAAGATTGTAATGTTCTAACACCGAAAGGACACGACGAACGAAACCAACTTCAGAGTTCATCATAGACTTTTCAATAAATATAACCGTAAAATCCTTCTTGCCTGCGATACCCGTAATGATAGAGTCGTCCGCAAGTTCGTATTTATCGTTAGGAACAATCATCGTGCCGGGGTCTTCGGGCTTAAAGGTGTTTTTGATATTGATACAAATTTTACCCTTCATAACGGGGAAAATTGCTTCGGGATGAAGAACGGAAGCACCCATATAAGAGAGTTCTCTAAGTTCTTTATAGGTAATGGTCTTGATGGTTTTTGCTTCAGGAACGATTCTTGGGTCGCAAACCAAAAAGCCACTTACGTCGGTAAAGTTTTCATAAAGGTCAGCCTTAACGCCACGTGCTATAATCGAGCCGGTAACGTCACTTCCCCCACGGCTGAAAGTTTTGATTTTGCCTTCAAAGTCCTTGCCGTAAAATCCCGGAATAACTGCCCTTTCAACCTTAGATAAACGTAGTTGCACCTTGTCGTCGGTATAGTCTTGGTTGAGTCTACCGTGACTGTCAAAACGGATAATATCTGCAGCGTCAATAAACTCGTAGCCCAAGTATTCCGCCATACACATAGCCGAAAGATATTCACCACGTGAAGCAGTAAAATCTGCACTTTTATTTGCAACAATCTCTTGTTCAGTACGGTCTAAAACTGCGTCGATATCAAGTTTTAAGCCAAGTTGTGTTTTAATCTCGTTAAATCTTTCCCTTATAAACTTAAACGCTTCCGTACAACTACCCGTTTGAACGACTTGTTCGTAACAAGCGTATAATGCGTCGGTAATTTTAGTATCCGATTTACTGCGCTTACCGGGTGCGGAAACAACAACGTATCTTCTTTCAGGTTCGGCAAGCACTATCTTTTTAACTTGTGCTAACGCTTCAGAGTTAGCCATTGATGTTCCGCCGAATTTACAAACTTTTACCATAAATCTTTCCTTTTATTTTATCTTTCTTGCTTCTAAGTAATATCTTTTTTCAATGCCTTCGCCCATAGAAAAGGTCTTTCTTGGGAAAGCTCCTTTGTTGGAAACGTATCTAAAAAGTTCAGACTTGTCTAACTTTTCAAATAATATGCCAACGGCGTTTTTAGCGTCGTCAACGAGCTTAAACAAATTGCTCTCACCATGGATATAGTCAACTTCGCCACCAAACTTTGAAATATAATCTTTAATATACTCGTCAGTTTGCTTAATGCCTTCGGGTAAGTTTGCCGTGCCTAAGAAACTTTTAGCCTTACCGCCCGTATAAACGCTTACTTTACCGCAGTTAAGTTTTGCATACCCATCAATAAACTTGTCGGGTTCAACGCCTTTTACGAACCTATAAATAGGCTCAAAATAAATACCGTCGTCGTAAATATTAACAAACTCTGCCAAAGCGTAGCGTGCGGGGTGATTTGCTCGCTCCTCTTCACTTAAACTTTCCTTAACGACGTTCCAATGCACCTTAGCAGTCGCTAAAGAGTGGTTGCCGTCGCCAACTGCGAACACGAAGTTATCTTGTTTGCCGTACTTAGCCGTTAACCTATCAACGTCTAATAAATTTGAAAACTTTTGCAAAATATTGCCGTCGTCGGGAATATAATAACCTTCCACGTGACCGCCGTTCATATTTAAATCAAAATCGTAAACCTTTTGATATTTATCTTTTTGCTCGTAAAGTTTTTCAGTAATTTCACGCTTTTCATCGTCGAATAAAATCATAACGTGAGGAAGTTCAACTTCAGCGTCTTTACGAATTTCAAGCCTTGGTGGAATACGTTCTTCAACCGTACCCTCGGTTGCACGAACGAGCGAATCAGACTTTGCCTTGTATTCATACTGCTCTAAATCAACCGCCGCCATTAAGCCGATTCGTCTTTTTACGAACGGTGTTGAACGCACGGTCAAAATAAAACCTTTTTCTAACTTTTTGAACTTGCCGTCTTTTAAGTAAGAACGTATGTTGCCGTTAATTTGTTGTATTAGAGCCGAATTGTCTTGTGATAAGAAGGCTTCGGGTAAAATTAAGTCAAGCGCTCTGGTTTTGCCCTGTGTAAGTTCATCTAATTGACGCCAATATTCCGGCTCCCCTGTAAACTGGTCGCACGCAACGCACGCCCAAGCGTTCATATCATCGCATACGGGAAGCAAAATCTCGCAAGCGTTTATACCCGTGTATTTCATAAGTAGTTCCTTTATTAAAAATTTATAAAATTAAATGTTAATAACCAAAACGGTTAGGGCTGCTAAAAACAAAGCAAGAAGAAAAATACCAAACCTGCTTCCGCCCGATTTTTTGTTTTCGTTTGGGTCTTGTTTATAATTAAAATTATCGTTGTTCATATTATTCCCCCTTATAGTTCTTGCCAATAATACTTGCCAAGAATATTTTTAAGGCTTTCAGTGTCGGCGTATCTTGTGATTTTACCGCCACGTGCTATTGATATAATACCCGTTTCTTCAGACACGATAAGCGAAATAACGTCAATGGTTTCAGTAACGCCTATACCCGCTCTGTGACGTGTGCCTAAATCTTTTGGAAAACTATCGATGTTTTGTGATAACGGCAAAAAGCAACCTGCCGCAACGATTTTAGCGCCGTTGATAATCATAGCACCGTCGTGCAAGGGTGTTTTTGGAAAGAACACGCTTTCAATAAGGTCGGCAGAAATATCACTGTCAAGTTTAACGCCACTATCAATGATTTGCGACGGGATATTGCCGGTAGACAATACTAAAATTGCACCCACGTCGTTTTTAGACATGTTTTGAAGGGCTTTAATAATTTCGTTTATGCAGTGTTGAATTTTTTCTTCATCGTACTTAACGCCCTCAGTTTTACGAACGTCAAAAAATTTTGCGTTGCGCTTTGCCCAAATAAGCCTTTTAAGTTCAACGGAAAATAGCGTCATTATAATAAGCACGAACAGTGCGGGAATCAGTAGGTATACAGTGTTGTCTACCGTAGTGATTATTGATACGACTGCAGCCGCTATTATCATAACTGCGACGAAGATTGCAACTAAGTCCTGAGCATTGTTGCTTGCCAAGAACTTTATCATATAGTAATACAACACCAAGAAAACCAAAGCGGTAACGCATACCGCAATGGTAAATTCATCGCCTTGTATAAACTTAAACCAAAAATCTTTTACTCTGTTAACCAGTTCCATTTTACACCCCTTCTACCATAATGGAAAATATACTGAGCCAAATTCTATTATCGGCGTCGACTGCGCCACTCTTTATCAAATAATCTGTATCGGCAAGCATGTCAACCGCCTTCTTTAAGGCACGCTTACTAAACTGCTTTGCCTGTGCTTTGGTCTTTTTAATAGCAAATTCTTTAACACCTAAAAGGGTCGCAAGCTGACTATCAGACTCAGAACTTATCGCCACGTGCAAAAGCCGTCTAAAATAATTATAAACGCTAATTAGTAGCCTTTGCATCGTTTCGCCTTTAGAGAGCATGTCGTTTATAACTGCAAGTGCGCCGTCAAACTGCCTTTTGCCTATAAAGTCGGTCAGTTCGTATATTTTATACTCAACGTCCCTATTTACCAACGCTTCCACGTCGCCAGTAGTTACGAGTTTCGAGTCTTGACAATACGCTATAAGCTTTTCCGTTTCGTTTTGAACACGATTCATATCAAGCGCACAGTACTCTGCAAGCGTTTTTGCAGTTTCAAGTTCAACGCCAACTCCCGCCGATATACATTTACCTTTTATCCAGCGTGCTATGGTTATAGCATCAGACTTACCACACTCTACTAATTGCACGGCTTTTATGCCTTTAAGCACGTCTGATGTTTTTTCGTTTACAATGACGAGTATGCTATCTGGTGGCATATCGTTAAGAACTGCTAAAAGCCCTGCGCCAACGCCGTTCTTTTTAGGATAATATTCCCTTATAACCGTTAGGCGGTTTGGACTTATAAATGGGTATTGAGTAAGTGACGAAACTACTTCCTTTTCACTAAGTTTGTCACCCTCAAAATACGCACAGTTAAGTTCGGGTTCGGTAATGAATTTGCTCTTAATTAAAGAAAACCCTCTTTCCCTAAAAAAAGCGTCTTCCCCTTCAAACAAATATATGGAAAATCTTTCGCCGTTTTCCACTTGGTTTTTAAACTCTACGTACTTCACCCAAAATTCCCTCTTATACATTTTAGCACCTTTTACTTAAATTTGCAACGATAAAAGGGTGTTTTTTAAGCAATTTTATAACAAACTCTACCTTGCTTTTGGGCGTTTTGGTAAAGGTTTGAAATTTTGTATGAAATCAACTTAGTTCTCGGATACAAGTCGGCTATTCTATCTAAGTAATCGTATGCAACGACAAGGTCGTGCTCGGCGTCAATTTTTGATAGGTTGGGTTTTTCTTTCATTTGAGCATACAACAATATATCGGTTTTAGAGCAACTAACGGAAATCGCTTTACCGTCTAGCAAATATCTAACGGTGGTTGATTGAGTTTGCAACCCTTCACTCGTAACCACGTTACAAACGTCAACAGATGGAAAGAAGTATTTTACTGCACCTTCTTCTTCCACCCTTTGCTCGCCGTAATAGAACAAATGCTTTACGGCAAAAGCCGTGTTTAGTTTGGTCATTAGGGCGTGCACGTCAGTGTGCTCGGCAGTGTCGGAAACTATCACGTAGTCTAGCAAATCAACACCTACTTTGGAAGCTAATTGGTTTAGCCTGCCCGAAGTAAACTTAGCGCCCGCTTTGTTAACCACAAGAAGATTTTCTTTTGGGGTAGTAAGCAGTGCGCAACTTATAGAGCCTTCGCCAATAACGTATAGGTTGGTTTGATTGTTTTGGTATACGTTTACACCTACAACACTACCTATTAGGCTTACTGATAACACGCAAACGGCAACGGTTTTGCCTACTCTTTTAAAATTAAACTTTCCACAAACGACTAATAACGTTACGTAATATATTAAAATTGCTATACCAAACGATATTCCGCCAACTATGAATATATCGTAGTCAATTACGTTAATTGCAAAATTGACAGCCTTTAACACATAGTTGGGCAAGAACAAGGCTATTTTTGGAATAGAAAACACCCCGCCTATTACAACGCATACTATTAGGGCAGTAAATACAACTGACGCAAGTGGTATAAAAATTAAGTTTGCCATAATAGCAAACGTTGACGTTTTGCCAAACACTGCGATAGAAACGGGTATGCCGAATATTTGCGCAGAAAGCACTGCAGATAACGACCTTGCAATCTTCTTAGGCATAAATTTGAATATTTTGGCAAGGGGTTTTGTCATTATTGCCATGCCGAGTACTACCGTAAAAGACAGTTGAAAGCCTGCGCAGAACAGTTCTATCGGATTGATTGCTAATATCAACACGCACGCCAACCCTATTGCGGACAAAGAATCGTATTTTACGCCAAGCAATTTAGAAGATAGAAGCACTGCACACATTATAACTGCCCTAACCGACGATGCAGAAAATCCACATATGCCAGAGTATAAAATTAGCACTGCAACCGTTACGCCAAACCCTATCTTTTTATTAAGGCGTGTTTTGTTTATTAGGTAACCAAGAGCCGTTGCAAGAAAGCCTATATGCAAGCCGGATACGGCAAACACGTGCGCCACACCTGCATTGCGATAGTTTTCTAAAGTAGTGCCGTCGATAAAGTCGTCGTTACCCGTAAGCATTGCGTACGCCACGCTAAACTCCGCCTTATCCAAACCCTCTTGCAAAGTAGTTTTTATAAAATTGTTGACGGCTTGAAAGACGTTTGGTTTATAACCTAAAACTTCAAGTTCGGAAGCGGTAACGTCGGCAAAATATTTGGCGTCGTTTTGAATATTATATGCGGAAATCTTATCTTCGTAAACTATGCTTCTGTCGTGTAAATGAGTGGAGAACTTAACTATACTACCAAGTTGTACTTCGTGTAACCTATCGGATACGGTAAGAGCGATTTTATAATGAATTTTACCCGTTCTACTGCCAGCGATTTGAGCCTTATCAATTAATAAAGTGGTGCTGTCTTCGTAATATGAAATATTACCTACCCTACCAGTAACGGTGTAGTAGCCAGATTTTAGGTTTGCCCTTTCAAAACGATAAAAGGTTAAATATGAAGATGCAAAACCAACGGCTGAAACAGTAAATATTATTGCAATTATTATAAGGTTGACTTTAAGTTTTGCTTTACCGTTAAATATTATCGGCGTCACTATGGAAAGGGCTAAAAAGCATAACGATATAACTGCCAAAGCAATTTTATTGCAAGCAAAAAACGACGCACTTAGCACGCCCAAACAAATCGCCACCGCTAAAACAATTGCAAGCCTAAAATTAAAAAACCTTTTCAAATTTCTTCCCTTTCGCATTAACGCTACTTGAATGTTATAACAATCGACAGCTTTTGTCAATATTTTTGTTGCTTTTAAATGGTCTTGTATGCTAAAATTAAATCACGCCTTCGTTGTTCGATAGGAAAAGCAAAAAAAATCCACAGAATATATTAAAGAAAGCCATTGTCTAATGCAGGATAGCGGAGCTCTTTGCCGACGCTAATTCCGGCAGTATACAAGAGATGCAGAAACTGCAAGCGTGGCATTCGCCTGTTGACAAAAACGGGTTATTATTTTCTTTTCCGTCGGCTTTACGCAGGTGTTTTTTTATAAAAATACATTTATTCGATTGCCAACGAATAAAATTTGTGCTAATATATACGTGCAAAGTTGTTTTTGCATTACATGGCCTCATGGTCAAGCGGTTAAGACGCAGCCCTCTCAAGGCTGAATCCGGAGTTCGAGTCTCCGTGGGGCTACCAAAACAAAAAGGATGGTTATATGCCGTCCTTTTTGTTTTGTGATATAAACTATTCACGGAGACGAGACTGGGGGAGAAATTTTGCGCTTGCAAAATTGTGCACGCTAGTTTGCAATATATGAAGCGATAGCCAAAACGTGCACTAAACGGTGGTCATCCACCGTTTATCGGGGCGCTGTGCAAAACTGCGAGTCTCCGTGGGGCTACCAAACAAAATGGATGGTTTTACCGCTCTTCCCATAGGGAAAAAGCGACAACTAAATAAATCCTTACGGATTGGTGATATTCGTCTAACGACGAGTGATATTGCCTATCGGCAGTGATATTATTGAGGAATTGTATCAGCATCTGGACGATTTTAAAGGCAAAAAACTCGGAGAAAAGCTGCGCGATAAT
>JAZQKH010000053.1:0-42109 GCA_045542055.1 Christensenellaceae bacterium
AATGTCATAAATCAACTCCTTGGCCCACAGAACGACATGGCTACGATCCGACTTAACCAGCGTGGACAATTTTGCATACGCAAAATTTCTCCCCCAATCGAATCCTCTCCTATGCAACTACATCAACCAAATAAAAAAAGAGCACTTTTCAAGTACTCTTTCTTTATTTGGCAGAGAGGAGAGGATTCGAACCTCCGATACCTTGCGGTATACCCGCTTTCCAAGCGAGCACGTTAGACCACTCTGACACCTCTCCGTGTTAGTCGACATTTACTCTAACATATTTTCTGATTTTTTGCAACTTAATTGCCCATATTTTATGTGTTTTAAATAAAAAAGTTCATTTTTTGATTTTCACAATATCTACAAAGAAATCATAATTATAATTATGACTTATTTTAAAACATTATAATATATCGTTAAGGGGGGGGATATGTTGAAACTTGGAAAGGACTATTTTAATCTTGCATACGAATTAAGTCTAATTTTAGCCATAATACCGTTTACGAGTTGGATATGCGGGGCTATTACGAGATTCGCCGAAGGTAAGATTTTAGCGGGGGCGATTCGGCTATTTTTTGGGTTTAATATAGTTTGGTTTCTGGACCTAATATATATGGTGCAGTACAAACGGATTTGTCGAGTTTTAGAGTGGTAAACGGCAAGATTTTATCTTAAAAATATAAAAAAAGGCTCTTTTTTATGCTTTTTTGCTAAAAAGGGTCTTTTTTATTGTAACCACAATATCTTGTGTTTTAAATAAAAAAATTTTACAAAATATTGTATTTGCGCTTGACAAGTGGTTTTGTATATGGTATATTAGGACTACACGAAAATAACGGAGGGATAAAAATGTTTCAAGTAAAGAAAAGAGACGGCGCATTAGTAGAATATGATATGAGTAAGATTTCTACTGCGCTCAGCAAGGCGTTTAACGCAGTAGGCGTAAACTACAATGCAGACATTCTTAATATGCTCACTTTAAGAGTATCTGCGGATTTTTCAAAGAAGATTAAGGAAAACGTTATCAGTGTAGAAGATATACAAGATAGCGTTGAAGTAGTTCTTATTCAAGCTGGTTACGTAGAAGTAGCAAAAAGCTATATTTTATACCGTAAACAACGTGAAAAAGTTCGTAACATAAAATCTACCATAGTTGACTACAAAAAGGTTGTAGACGACTATCTTAAGGTTGCAGACTGGCGTGTAAAGGAAAACTCTACCGTAACTTACTCGGTTGGTGGTTTAATTCTTTCAAACTCAGGCGCAGTTACTGCAAACTATTGGCTTTCTGAGGTGTATGACGAAGAAATCGCCGACGCACACAGAAGCGCAGATATCCATATTCACGACTTATCAATGCTTACCGGCTATTGCGCAGGCTGGTCTCTCCGTCAACTTATAAAAGAAGGCTTAGGTGGCGTACCTGGCAAGATTACGTCTTCGCCAGCAGGTCACTTATCAACCCTTTGCAATCAAATGGTTAACTTCCTTGGTATAATGCAAAACGAGTGGGCAGGTGCACAAGCGTTCTCGTCTTTCGACACCTATTTAGCACCCTTCGTTAAGGTAGACAACCTTACTTATAAAGAAGTTAAGCAATGTATCCAATCTTTCATTTACGGTGTAAACACGCCAAGCAGATGGGGTACGCAATCACCCTTTACCAACATTACGCTCGACTGGGTAGTTCCTAACGACCTTGCTGAAATGAACGCAATCGTTGGCGGAAAGGAAATGGACTTCAAATATAAAGATTGCGTTGAAGAAATGCGTATGGTGAACAAAGCGTTCATCGAAATTATGATTGAAGGCGACGCAAACGGCAGGGGCTTCCAATATCCTATTCCAACCTATTCAATTACCAGAGATTTCGACTGGTCTGAAACTGAAAACAACAAACTTTTATTTGAAATGACTGCAAAATACGGCACTCCGTACTTTAGTAACTATATCAACTCCGATATGGAACCGAGTGACGTTCGTTCAATGTGCTGTCGTTTAAGACTTGACTTAAGAGAACTTCGTAAAAAATCAGGTGGTTTCTTCGGTAGTGGTGAATCAACCGGTTCAGTTGGCGTTGTAACCATAAATATGCCCAGAATTGCATATCTTTCAGCAACTGAAGAAGAATTCTACGATAGATTAAAACGCCTTATGGACGTTTCTGCAAGGTCGCTTAAAGTTAAGCGTGAAACCATTTCTAAGTTATTAGAAGCAGGGTTATATCCGTATACTAAGAGATATCTTGGAACGTTTAACAACCACTTCTCAACCATCGGTTTAGTTGGTATGAACGAAGCTTGCTTGAACGCAAGATGGATTGGTAAAGATTTAACCACCGCTGAAGCACAAAGCTTCACCAAAAACGTTCTCAATTTTATGAGAAATAAACTTTCAGATTATCAAGAATTATACGGCGACCTTTATAACTTAGAAGCAACCCCCGCAGAGTCAACTTCTTTCCGTTTGGCTAAGCACGACAAGAAGAGATATCCAGATATCATTACGGCTTCCGATACGGACAACACGCCTTACTACACCAACAGTTCGCACTTGCCCGTAGGCTATACCGAAGATATCTTTACCGCTCTTGATATTCAAGACGACTTACAAACTCTTTACACGTCTGGTACGGTATTCCACGCCTTCTTGGGTCAAAAATTACCCGATTGGAAGGCTGCCGCAAACCTTGTTAGAAAGATTGCAGAAAACTATAAATTACCATACTACACTATGTCGCCGACCTATTCTATATGTGCAGACCACGGCTACATTTCAGGCGAAGTTTACACGTGCCCAGTATGTGGCAAAACTACTGAAGTATACAGCAGAATTACCGGTTACTATCGTCCCGTTCAAAACTGGAACGACGGTAAGAGAGCAGAGTTTGCAAACAGAAAGGTTTACGATATTGAAAATTCTAAATTCGTTGCAAAGGAAGCGTCTTGTGCTTGTGAAAGCAAGGCAGTTGATACCGACCTAATTATAACTAAGCCAATACTCTTTACGAGAAACGGTTGCCCCAACTGTAAGACAAGTAAATTGATGCTTGACAAAGCAGGCATTATATACGACGTGATTAACGCCGAAGAAAATAAAGAATTAACCGTAAAATACGGCGTTAAGAAAGCACCTACCCTTTTAGTTGCCGACGGTGACAAAATCGTGGCTTACGACAACGCAAGCGAAATTAGAAAGTTTATAGAGAGTAATAAATAATGTACGATATAATTGTAATCGGCGCAGGTGCGGCAGGTATGACCTCCGCACTCTACGCTTTAAGAAACAGTAAAACCGTTTTGGTTTTAGAAAGTGAAAGTTTGGGCGGTCAAATAGCGAACTCTCCAAGACTTGAAAATTATCCTTCAATAAAGGCAATCAGTGGCGAAGAATTTGCAGATAATCTTTATAATCAAATAACCGACCTTGGCGCAGAGGTTGAGTTTGATAAGGTAGTTGACCTAATCAAACAAGAAGACGGAACGTTTAAGGTTGTTACAGAATATAACGAATATTGCTCTAAAGCAGTTATAATCGCTGCGGGCGTTAAACATAAACACTTAAGAACCAAATCAGATAGGGAAGACTTAGTGGGTAAGGGCGTTTATTACTGTGCTATTTGTGACGGCGCTTTCTATAAAGACCGTGAAGTAGCAGTTATTGGCGACGCAAACACCGCTTTGCAATACTCACTTTTATTGTCAAGCTATTGCAAAAAAGTTTACGTTTACACCTTATTTGATAAATTCTTCGGCGACAAGGCGTTAGTTAAAGCACTCAGAAGTAAAGAAAATATCGAAGTTCGCCCCAATACCAGCGTGTGTGACTTTATAGGTGAAAGCGAACTAACTGCAATCGAATACAAGGACGCCGACGGGCAAATTAAACGTCACGAAATCCCTGCGGTATTCGTTGCAATCGGTCAAATACCTGACAACAAGGCGTTTGCTAAATTAGTTGACCTTGATAAAGACGGCTATATTATCGCTGATGAAACTTGCCGTACCAAAACGGAAGGCTTATTCGTTGCGGGTGATTGCAGAACTAAAAACGTTCGTCAAGTTGTAACAGCCGTTGCCGACGGCGGTATTGCTTCAACCAACGCTTCGCTTTACATTGAAAGTTTAGATGCTTAAAAATATAAAATATAATAGAAAAACCTTGACTGTACGTCAAGGTTTTTATTTTTAGTCGAAATTGTTTAATTATAAACTAAATTATTTTGACAACGTATACTTTTCAAGATTATCGTATAACTTGTCGTAGATTTGTCGACCCTTTAATAGTTTAACTACTAAAAATGAGGTAAAAACGGCAATAATGGTAAACGGGGCGTTGTATAAGCCACCCATAGCTTCAATAGAAAACAATATAGCGGTTAGTGGGGAGTATTGAGTGCCGGCTAAAAATGCAACCGTCGTAGCGCCGACTATTGCGGAATAAACTTCTTGTGACACTCCTATATTAATAACACACTCGCCAAATATAGCACCTAATAAACTTCCAACTGCAAGCATAGGAATAAACAAACCACCCGTCGCACCGCTTGCGCCAACCGTTAGTAAACAAATTATTTTAACAATCAAAACAGTGCATAATACGGTCAAACCTAAGTGCTTAGTGGAAAGTGTTTTTAATAAAGACAAGCCACTTCCACGTGCGTTGCTAAAAAACAAGCCCAGTAGCGAACAAACCAAAAAACATACTAAAAGTTTCACGAAAAGTGGTAGTTTAATTCTAGATAAGCTTATGGTGTTAATACCCGTAAAAATTTTAACGAATAAGAACGCCGAAGTGCCGGCTATAACGCCACAAATTACTGACAAATAGTAATATTTTATTGGGGCAGGGGAAACAAAAGCATACCCTAACATTGCAAATTCTTTACCGAAAGCAAGGCATAATAGACAACAAGATAAACAAGCAAACAATATGGCAATAAGCGTGCAACAAGATTTTTTAAGGGTAATACCGTCGTGCATTTCTTCTTCAATAAAGCATAGGCTTGCGAGTGGCGCACCGGTTACGGCACAAAATGCGCAAGCAGCACCGGCTTTTGTCAATGAATTATCATCTTTATCATTAATAAAACCGCTTGCACCGTTGCCAACGCAAGACCCTAATAGCACGCTCGGACCTTCACAACCTAAAGGAACGCCGGTAAAAAATGAAATATAGCTAGCACAAAAAGTTTTAATTGCTACCTTAAAAGGCTTAAAATCAACATTGTTTCTAACTAACCCTTCGGAAGCTGGTATGCCACCGCCACGGGCAAACGGTTCGTTTTTAATTATCATATATGCAAGGTAACAAAGAAAAGTCACGCAAAGTAGCAACAAAGGCAAATAGGCTAAATTGTTTCTTATTGCTGAATATATAAAGTCGGAAAAGTGTTGTAACAGTTCAGCCCCTTGTTTGTATGCAAATATAAGCGTTCCAATTAACGTGCCGATGAGCGCACTTAATAATAGATGCTTAAAAATTTGATTTTTTATATAAGATTTGAAAGTTTTCATAAGTCCAAAACATTATAGTCTTTAAAAAAATAAAAAGCAACTTATTTTGGTTGCTTTTTAGTAATTAATCAATAAATTTTCGTTAGTTATAGCCACGTAAAATTACCTTTTTAACGTATTTATTTGCCAAAACTGAAAAATCCTTTGCCGTTTGGTCAGAAACGGGTGAAAGTCCGCTTGAAGATAAACAGCTACCGGTGTCTTTAAATTTTTGCATGCAATATTTGTCTGCGCCTTTTATCCACTCGCAAATGGCTAGAACGTTGTCTTTTTTATGATAGTTATCAATCAGCGTTGTTCTAAACTCGTAATCTACACCGCAATTCATTAAAAAATCAACCGTCTTTTCAACTTTTGCCGTGTCGTACTTGTCAAATCCAATAATTTTAGCGTAGTTTGCTTTGTCGTTTTTAATATCCATTGCAACGAAGTCAACCAAACGTTCGTCAACCACTTGCTTAACCATATTTGGATTAGTGCCGTTGGTGTCAAGTTTAACACTGTAACCAAGATTTTTAAGTTTTTCTAAAAAAATTGGAAGATTGGAGTTAAGCGTAGGCTCGCCACCCGAAACACATACGCCTTCCAAAACCCCTTTGCGCTTGGTTAAATAATCAAAAACTTCTTGCTCTGAATAGGTGGGTAAATTAGCGTAATCGGTAACGAGTTGCGCATTGTGGCAAAAACCACACTTAAAGTTGCAGTTGCCCGTAAATATTGTTGACGCTATCTTGCCGTCGTAATCAACGAGCGATAATTTTTCTAAACCGTAAATATTCATATAAAACCTATTTATTATTTTTATTTTTTAATTCAGACGGGGAATAGCCGAAGTAGTTTTTAAAACTTCTAGTAAAAGTGTGAATTGAAGAATAGTTTAGCATTTCGGCTACGTCGGTTATTGAAAGGTCGGTTTCAGTAAGTTGCTTTTTTGCATATTCCATTTTAGATTTTATAAAATATTCGTTAATGGAATATCCTATAACCTTTTTAAATACTGCGGAAATGTGATTGTAAGAATACCCTAAAATATCTTCTAATTCGTAAAGGTTTTTCATTTTAGAAATATTGTTATCAATTGCTCTAACGACCTTAAAAACGAGCACGCTTTCTTCGGTAATTTTGGTGGGGTATTTTTTTGCGCCAAAAGACTGCAACGCACGTATTACGTCTATTAAAAGCCCTTCGGTTTCTAGACCTATTGCTTCCCCAGAAAAAACCGTTTCGTTTTGAAATTCATCAAAAATTTTCAAAAACCTATCGTTTAATGCGGGTAAATTTATAATTCGCCTTTCTTTAACGTAACTGCTTATAATATCAACGTATTTATGGCAGTTGTTGGTTTGTTCGCCAACGGGGATAAAGGCTATAAACTTGAATCTAAGCGGATAATCTTTTGAAGAAACTATTTCGTGCAGTTCGCCTTCTATCGATATAAAACAGTCGCCCGCATTAACGTCAAACTGTTTCTTGTTTGCGTATACGTAGCCCTTGCCTTCAACTATAAAGGTAATTTCAAAGCAGGGCTGGGTATGTTCTGGCACACGTTTTTGACCGTCGCAAAACATTTCTCCAACTTGATATAGCCCTGCACTGCCACAAACCTTGGCTTCCGAGAACCTTTCTATATAGTGATATTTAACGTCAATATCGTTATATTCGAGCAAGTTTTTTCTTTCCTGCGACGCCATACACCGCTCCTTTACCATTTTTAAGTATTGTATCATAAAAAATGCTAAATAACAAGATAATTTAAGGTAAAGACATAAAAAATTTTTTTGTTTATAATAAAGCCATAGACAAATTATTGTCAGGAGGATATTTTTATGAGTAAAGTAATAGCAGTTATTGGCTGTGGTAGAATTGCAAACGCAGCACATTTACCCGCTTTGAGCCAATTAGAAAACGTAAGAATTAAGTATGCTTGCGATATTATTGAAGAAAAGGCATTAAAATCTAAAGCAGACTTCCCAAAGATTGAAAACGTTATAACCGATTATAAAGTAGCGCTTGCAGATAAAGAAGTTGACGCTGTATTCGTATGCACGCCCAACTATTCACACTATACCGTTACTATGGACGCTATTAAGGCTGGCAAGCACGTTCTTTGTGAAAAGCCCATTACCATCAACTACAAACTTTCAAAAGAAATGGCTGACGCTGCAAACGAAAAGGGCGTAATGCTCAACATTGGTGTTTGCAACAGACACAACCGTTCAATCGAACTTTTGGAACAATATAACCGTGAAGGTAAATTCGGTAAGATTTACCACGTAGTATGTACGTTTAGAAAATTCAGAAGCATTCCCGGTCTTGGCGGTGCTTTCACAACCAAAGCCGAATCAGGCGGCGGTGTATTAATCGACTGGGGTATTCACTTCTTAGACTTAGTTCTTTACATTTTAGGCGGTGCTAAACTTAAAACCGTTACCTGTGACGCTTATTGCGAAATGGCTAAGAATATGAAGGACTACAAATACACTTATATGTGGTCTGAAGATACTTCTGACGTAGAAAACGGTACTAACGACGTTGACGACTTTATTTCAGGCTACGTTAGAACTGACAAAGCAAACATCTCTTTCAACGGTGCTTGGGCGCAAAACGTTAACGAAGATGAAATGTACGTTGACATTTGTGGTGACAAGGGCGGTGCAAGACTTTCTTACCGTGGTCAATTCAAGTTCTCTGATGCGTCTACATTAGAAACCTATACTACCGACCACGAAATTCCCGATATGTATTTCTGTGAAGACAAGGCGTTCATCGAAGCAATCGAAACGGGCGTTAAAGATAAGAGCCATATCGACTACGTATTAGAAAGTGCTAAGTTGCTCGACGCACTTTACGAATCTGCTGACAAGAAAGAGGAGATTAGCTTCTAATTATGAAAAAAATCGGCTTTATTGACTATTACATTAGCGAGTGGCACGCAAACAACTATCCTGCTTGGGTAAAAGAAAGAAGCGCCAACGTTGGCGAAGATTTTGAAGTTGCTTACGCTTGGGCGGAAGTTGATGTGGGTGAAAGGGACGGCGTTACAACCGACCAATGGTGTGAAAAGTTTAATTGTGAAAACTGTGCTTCTATTGCAGAACTTTGCAAAAAGAGTGACTATATAATGCTTTTATCACCGTCAAACCCTGAAAAGCATTTGGAATACGCTGAAGAAGCATTTAAGAACTGCGACGGCAAAAGAATGTATATCGATAAAACATTTGCACCCGACAGTGATACTGCTAAAAAGATTTACGATTTGTCAGTTAAATATGGTGTTGAGTTCTTTACGACTTCGGCACTCCGTTACGCTGACGAGTTGAAAGGCTATAAAAACGTTAAATCTGCGTTCATTACCGGTGGTGGCAGAAACTGCCCCGAATACATTATTCACCAAATTGAAATGTGTGTTAAGACTATGGGTGCAGGTGCAACCAAGATTAAAATGAACGTTGACGCTGAAGGCACTAACGTATTTGAAATCGCTTATAAAGACGGCAGAACGGCAAAATTAAACTATAATCCTGAGTTTAGTTTTGGTGCTAAAATTGACGATGGCAAAGAAGTTAAACAGTACGAGATTGGCGAAGGATTTTTCCCCAACCTTATCGAAGGTATTTTGAGATTCTTTAACGGCGAACCCGTTCCGTTCAGCTTTGACGAGACTATGGAAGTTATGAAAATAAGAGAAGCTCTTATCGTAGCTTTAGAAAATGAAAACGTTTGGGTAGATTTAAAATGTTAAAAGTTGGTTTAATTGGTTGCGGAAGAATTTCCGTTATGCACCTTGATGCAATTAACAAACTTCCGCAAGCACAACTTATTTGTTGTTGCGATATAAAAAAGGATAGGGCAGACGCTGTTGCGGATAAGTACGGCGTTAAGGCTTACTACGATTACAAGCAAATGATTGATACCGAACCGCTTGATTGTATTCATATTTGCTTGCCACACTACTTGCATATGCCCGTTGCAACGTACGCTTTCGAGCGTGGCGTTAAGGTTATTACCGAAAAGCCCATGTCTATTGACTATCAAAGTGCAGCCGACGCTGTTGAGTATGCTAAGAAAAAAGGCGTTATATTCGGCGTTATTATGCAATGCAGATACAACGCTTCAGCACAGCTTGTTAAAAAGGCGTTAGAAAGCGGTAAACTCGGCAAAATTATTTCTGCACGTTCAACGCTTACTTGGGCTCGTCCAGACGACTATTATATTCAAAGTGACTGGAAAGGTACTTGGGATATGGAAGGTGGCGGTGTGGTTATCGACCAAGCAATTCACTCAATCGACCTTGTACATTGGCTAGTTCAGTCTGAAGTTGAGTCGGTAAGTTGTTCAATGGCAAACCGTGGTCACAGCATAGTTAAGGTTGAGGACAGTGCCGAAGGTTTAATTACCTATAAAAACGGCGTGAAATACGGCTTCTACTGTATGAACAACTATGGGTGCGACGAACCTATTGAGATTAAGTTGCTTTGTGAAAAGGGCAAGGTTACCTTCAACTATGACGATGCTGAAATAATTTATAACGACGGTACTAAAGAAGAAGTTCACGGCAATCAGGACGCTGAAGTTATCGACGGCGGTAAAGATTATTGGGGCTTCCAGCACATTAGGCAAATCGAGCAGTTCTATGAAGCGTGCCTTGGCAACGCTAAGTTGGAAATAAGTGGTGAGGAAGCACTAAAAACTCACAAACTTATAATGCAAATATACGATGAAGGCAAAAAGTTTTTAAAGTAATAAAAAAGCCCTTTTTTAAGGGCTTTTTGCATAGAAAGATTAAAGGTGAAATATGAAAGCAGTTATTCAAAGGGTTTTGAACGCCGACCTAAAAGTCGACGGAAAACTTATATCAGCGATAGGCAAGGGATACGTTATATTTTTAGGCGTTGGTAAGGGCGATGATTTAGCAAATGCCGATTACTTTATAAAAAAAATTCCCGCACTTAGAATCATGGAAGATGAAAACGGCAAAACCAATTTGTCGATTAAGGATACGGGTGGCGAAATATTACTCGTTTCGCAGTTTACCTTGTACGCTGACACCACTGGTGGGAAGAGACCCTCTTTCATAAACGCCGAATTGCCAGACAAGGCAAACCAGCTTTACGAGTACGTTTTAGGTGGATTGCGCTCACACGGGCTAACCGTAAAAAAGGGTGTGTTTGGTGCGGATATGAAGATAACGCAAACAAACGACGGACCTTTTACTATAATAATGGAAAAGTAGTTTTTAACAAATAATTTTCAAATAAAAAGCCTGCTATTTAGCAGGCTTGTTATTTGACTTTTACAATTGGTTTTTCTTGTTTTTATAAACTTCTAAAGCAGTTGCTAATTGGTCACCGCAAGAAGTATTGCTTCTGCATTTTATACCTTTTAAAAGGCTAATTACTTCGTCTATATCTTTGCCTTCAACAAGCCTTGCAACCGCTTGAAGATTGCCACTGCAACCGCCGATAAATTTAACGTTTGTTAACTTATTATCTTCAGTTACGTCGTAAATAATTTGCCTTGAACAAGTGCCTTTCGTAGTATAAGTTTGCATAATAATTCTCCTATTAGTCAACTAAATTTTCATAAATATTGCGGTAAACGTCAGTTGCCTTTTCGCTCCATTTTTTATAAATATCCTTAGCTATCTGACGGTTTGGCACAACCAACTTTAATTCCAAAACGGGTTGTGCAGGTTCGATAATTTTAAGATAAACGGTGTATGTGCCGTCCTTATTCATAAAGTAGTCGGCAACACACTCTTGCTTTTTGCGGTATTTTGCACGGTTGTTTTTTATGAATATTGAAATCTCTTCCCTTATAGAAGCGGGTATTTTTATAAAGAAGTTTGCAAGGCAAATACGCCCGTCGGTCGTTATAGTATACAATGGTTCGCCGTTACCACCGATATCGTAAATCCAACCACAATCAAGCAGTTGATTTAGCATAGGTTGACAGTCCATATATGCTAGCCAGTTGTTAGAAGAACAACACATATCCAAAACGGTGTTTTCAGATAGGGGAACTTCCATTTTATCAAACACGAAAAGGAGTATTAATTTGTTTAAAGAAGAATCTCCTTTTACTTGCATAAACCCTAAACTTCCCTACAAAATTTTGCACTCTTTTTAGTAAAGACGCAATCTTTAACGAATAAAGCATAACATTAAAATTGAATTTTGTAAAGACCTTTACGAGAAATTTGCAAAAATATGACAAAAAAAGTTTATAAAAGTGTAAATGTGTGATATAATTGAATTACCAAAATCTTTTGGAGGTTTACCATGGAAAAAGTGCAACAGTTAAACGCCTTTTTAACGGCGGGTAACGACCTTATTCAAAGCAAATATATCTTGGCGGATATTAAGATTGCAAACCTACTTAAAACCATAGCGCAGTCTGAAACTTTGATGGCGTTGTTTAAGAACTGTTTAACCGATTTCGACTATCAATCCGCAAAGAAAAAGTATATAGTAAAAAGTCCGTATTTATCAAACGATAAATACGATTTCGTGCTTCCTGATAACTCTAAAGATTTATTGGCTTTTATCTTTAACGTGCTTATGGAATTAGACTCTAAAGAAGTTGAAATTTCAGACTTTTTAGACAAATATTTTTATGAAGACGGCAGTTATTCTTCCGGCTATTTAGCATTTATGAACGGTATGATAAGACCTTTTTGTAATTCTGTAAAAGTTCTTATGGAAAGCGTTATTGAAGGCAAAATTCAGGACCCCGTTGAAGCTCTAACTCAAGCCGAAAAACAAAGGGCGTTAGAGCGTGAAATTGAAGAAAAACAAGCACAAAAGAATCAAGAACTAAGCAAAAAAATATACGGGGAAAATATTTTGGCTATCAAGAAAATTCTTGTTGACGATAAGACGAAAATTAAGGAAAGCAAGAAGAAAGACGCTATAAAGCAGGACGTTGTCTTGATAATCGATATGCTTGCAAACGCTTTAGATAGTGAAGATAAAGACGCTATAATTTACGCCTATACGGCCTATAAGTATTGCATGAAAGCATACAACTTATTCTTCTTAGGAAGGGCAAAAAAAGTGGGCAATTTGCTTAAAGGTGTGCTAGATGCAATTTGAAGAAAAAACTCTAAAAAAGAAGTTTATTTATCAAGGCAAAATACTGAATTTACGTTGTGACGACGTAATGCTTCCCAACGGCAAAACTGCATTGCGTGAGATTGTTGAGCACGCTGGTGGAAGTTGTGTTTTGTGTGAAAAAGATGGCAAAATTCTATTCGTAAAACAGTTTAGATACGCTTACGGAAAAGAACTTTTGGAACTGCCCGCCGGCAAGAAGGACGTGGGTGAAACTGCCGAGCAAACGGCGCTTAGGGAACTTGAAGAAGAAGCGGGATTAAAGGCACGAAAAGCCCATCTTTTATTTGAAGTTTATCCATCGCCCGGTTACACCGATGAAGTGATAAAAATATTTAGGGTAACCGAGTTTACTGAAAGTAAACCACATCTTGACGAAGATGAGTTTTTGAATTGCGTTTGGATAGAAAAATCCAAGGTGAAGAACATGATAGAGCAAGGCGAAATTAAAGATGCAAAAACGCTTATCGCTTTACTTAGAATCTTATAAAAAACTACAAAAAGCCATATAAATATTTAACAAAGGTTAGGACAGAATTTTGAAAAGAACGGACATCAGAAACGTAGCAATAATAGCCCACGTAGACCACGGCAAAACCACCCTTGTAAACGAACTCTTAAAGCAAGGCGGAATTTTTAGAAACAACCAAGAAGTTGCAGATAGAGTTATGGACTCTGGCGACATTGAAAGGGAACGTGGAATTACAATTTTATCTAAGAACACTTCGGTCTTTTATAAGGACACTAAAATAAATATTATTGACACGCCCGGTCACGCCGATTTTGGTGGCGAAGTAGAGCGTGTTTTAAAAATGGTTAACGGTGTTTTGGTGTTGGTTGACGCATGTGAAGGCCCAATGCCCCAAACACGCTTCGTTATGCAAAAGGCGTTGGAACTTAACCATAAACTTATAATCGTGGTGAACAAAATCGACCGACCTGACGCAAGGCTAAAGGAAGTTCAAGACGAAATTTTAGAACTTCTGTTTGACCTTAACGCAAACAACGAGCAAATTGACAGCCCCATAATCTTCTGCTCCGGTCGAAGCGGTACTGCTTCAACCGATTGCAACGCTTTAGGCAAAGACTTAACGCCCCTTTTTGAAGCAATAATTAATCATTTTGAACCACAAGAAGTTGACGATAAAGGTCCACTTCAAATTTTGGTTTCATCAATAGACTATAACGACTACGTGGGTAGGATTGGTATCGGCAGAATAGAACGTGGCGTTGCCAACGTAAACCAAGAAGTAGTTACCCGTAACTATAACGTGCAAGGTCACGAATCAAGGGGTAAACTCGTTAGTATATTCCAAATCGAAGGTTTAAATCGTGTGCCCGTTCAAACGGCAAAGGCGGGCGATATAGTTTGCGTCGGTGGTATTGAAAATATTTCAATCGGCGATACTATATGTGCACCGTCTTGTCCTGAAGCCGTACCTTTCGTTAAGATTTCCGAGCCTACGGTAGAAATGACCTTCTCGGTAAACGATAGCCCGTTTGCTGGCAAAGAAGGTAAAATGGTTACTACAAGGCATCTTCGTGATAGACTTTTTAGAGAAATGCTTAAAGACGTTTCGCTAAGGGTTGAAGAAACCGACTCAGCCGACAGTTACCGTGTATGTGGCAGGGGTGAAATGCACCTTTCAATTTTGATTGAAACCATGCGCCGTGGTGGTTACGAATTCCAAGTGGGCGCACCCAAGGTAATGTATAAAGAAGAAAACGGCGTTTTATTAGAACCTATGGAACGCTTAGTTGTTGACGTGCCTGAGGATAAAACGGGGTCTGTGTTCTCAAGTATGGGGACAAGAAAGGGCGAGCTTTTGCAAATGGAAAACGTTGGCTCTCGTATTAGGCTTGAATTTAAAGTTCCTGCAAGGGGATTGTTTGGCTATAAAAGTCAATTTTTAACCGATACCCGTGGCGAAGGCGTGTTTAACACGGTGTTCTATGGCTATGAAGAATTTAAAGGTGAAATCGAAAGACGTTCAACCGGCTCGTTGGTGGCTTTTGAGACGGGCGAAGCGGTAACCTACGGACTGTTCAACGCTCAGGGTAGGGGACAGTTGTTCATAGGTGCAGGCGTGCAAGTGTACGAAGGCATGGTTGTAGGCGTGTCGCCCAAGTCTGAAGATATAAGCGTTAACGTTTGCAAAAAGAAACATTTAACCAACACACGTGCTTCCGGCTCTGACGACGCTCTAAGATTAGAAACGCCTAAACTTATGAGTTTAGAAGAAGCAATGGAATTTATCAACGACGACGAACTTTTAGAAGTAACGCCACTTAATATCCGAATAAGAAAGAACACGCTTGACACCGAAACCAGACTAAAAAGAAAGGCAAGGGGATTGGAATAAAATCATTGCTTCGCCAAGTAAAAGATTAAACAGGTATTTTTTTGGTGTAACTTTTGGGACGGGATTTCTTAATTTTTTGAAAAACACTTTTTTATCAACAAACGCATAATCTACAAAAAGTATATAACAATCTTAATATCACTCTTATGTGGAAAATTTTTTCAGTTTTTAAAAAATATTTTCAAAAAAGTCAATATTTTAATATACTTTCATAAAAAAATAGTTTATATTGTATCCTATAATGGATAAGTGTGAACTTTTAGAGCTGACTAAAAAATTTAATCAACCGAATTCTTTCAGCAAATGTGTGTATCAAACAATAGAATTCATAAATCAAAACTATTTTACGGAACTATCGCTTGACGCTATTTCTAAGTCTGTGCGTTACAACAAATATTACATATGCAGAGCGTTTAAGCAAGAGACGGGTTTTACTATACAAAACGTGGTAACCGCTATGCGTATTGAAAAGGCAAAACAGTTACTAAAAGAAACGAACTTACCATTATCAGACGTAGTTTTTATGTGCGGGTTTTCTTCGCAATCTTATTTTTGCTATATGTTCAAAAAAGCGGTAGGCAAAACTCCGCTTCGTTATATGAAAGAACATCGCTCATTGCCCCACTAAATAACTACTGAAAATAGGTTGTATTAGGTATATCGTTTTTTTACAAAACGGTATATTTTATTTTTAAGCAAGAAAATCATCAAGGGGGAATAGTGATGAAGTTGATAAATAAATCAATTTGCCTACTACTATGTGGTTTTCTTTTATTTTCTTGCGGGTGTTTTAGTCGAACGTTAGACGACCCTGACTACTCGTATAGGCTTCCTAAAAGTGTAATATCCGTTCAAGTATCTAACCGTGGTGGTGTAAGCCCCAATTGGCTTGGCGAAAAAATAATCAATTTTGAAGAGTATTATGCTCAAGATTCTTTTCACCCGGAACACAAGGGCGTAAAGGTAAGGTTAGAAGTTACCGACGAAGTTCAAACTTCAACCCTTTTTAAACTTCCAACTAATATATTTATTTGTGAAAACCAAGGCGTCGGCTTTTTGCAAAGCCTTGCTTCAAACGGGCACTTGGTTGCGCTTGACGATATAATGTACGCTCAAACTGAAACGAGATTCGAAAACGGCAAAAGTGTTCAGTATTCCATTGATAAAAAGATACTTCCGGAATATAAACCTGTAATGCAATACGACGGTGTTTATTACGGCATACCCACTTCGGGTAGTAGAAACGGTGTTTTTTACGACGTGACCAACTTTAAAGAGTTTGGTTTGTTTTTTGCCGACCCAAAAACCGCAAATAAAGATAATAGCGTTATCTATTCAAGTGCCTTCGGTTCGGGTCTGTTTGTTAATAAGGATGCAGAGTATACTAAGTCGTGCGGTATAGACGGTGTATACGGCACGGCAGATGATGGACTGCCTACGTCGTTAGAAGAATTAATAATTTTATGTGACTATATGAAAAGCGGTGTAGGTGAAGACGTTCAGCCGTTCACAACTTACGGAACTGACCCCGCTATGAAAGAAATTTTGGTAAAAGCACTGTGGGCTTCGCTTGCTGGTAGCCAGCAATATGCAACTCAATACACCTTTAACGGTAAGGTGGAAACGGTAACGGGTTTAACTAACCAAAATGCTTTTGACGGCATTGACTACGTTAAACTGCCTACCACAAAAGAGCGTGACGTGATTTTAAGGAACGGCTTTTACGCTACTAATCAGACGTCAAGATATTGGGCAACGGCTATGCTCAGTATAATAGTAAGCGAAGGGTGGTTTTCTTCAATAACTGACCCCGAACTTACCGAAAGGGAAACGGCAAGCAAATTTTTAATGAACGGTTCAAGTACGGAAGGGCAAATGAACCCCGTATGTGCAATGTTTATTGAAAACGATAGTTGGTCTAATAGGCTGGAAAACTGGGGACTTATTGAGGAGTACAATAACTACTATAAAGGCGTGCGTCCGCTAGAACTTGCTTGGATGCCTATGCCCACTAAAGTTTTCGGTACTGTTGAGGCTAACGAGAGCAACAAACCTAATCAGTATTTTGAAGCGCAAAATCAAGGCGGGGCAATGGTTATAAATAAGTCGGCAACGCAAGACGCTTCAACACTTGAACTTTGTAAAAAGTTTTTGCAGTTTATAAACACTGACGACGCATTGTCCTTATATACGGCTTCAACCGGTGTTTATAGATGCTGTATGAACTACCAAGTCAGTGCCAAGCATACTTCAAACGTTAACGGAATAAAGAAAAGTATCATAAACACGTTTAGTGGTGTGGAAAGCAAGGTCTCACCAGTAGAAAGCCAAATGTATAACCCCGTTTTGTTTTCTTATTACGAAAAAGGGGTGTTTATAGGTGGTTTAGGGTCGCTAATTAGCGTAACTTTTATGGACGCCTACGACCTATATAGAAAATCGTGTGTGAGCGAATTAAAATGGAATTTAATTAAAAATGGTCAGTTGACGTGGTATTCGCCTGACCCCGAAGAAATAGAGTAGTAAAACTTCTATTAGTTTTATTCAATCAAATACCGCTTTCGTAAAAGAATTTAATTAACAGTTTTAAAAACCGGTGTAAAAAAACAAAAACTTAGCCAGGCATTTGTGATAGATGCTTGGCTTTTATTGTATTATTATAAAAACGCAAAATTGCAGTTCTTTACGAGTGTGTGAAAAGTCTAAAAAAATCGCAAAAATTTGCAAAAAAACAGTAAAAAACGAGTAAAATTTTATTCTTTATCCCCAAAAAAATCAAAAAATTTTCAAATGTCAAAAAAAGGAAGAAAAAATTGTTGAAATTTTATGTCAAAATGTTAAAATTTTTTACAAAAAAGTCAATATTTTAGTAGACAAATTTTAAAAGTTATAGTAAAATGATTTAAGTAAAAAAATAAATTGGGCTAATTGTGCCCTTTAGGAGGTTATATGAACAAATTTAAAAGGCTCTTAACCGTTGCGATGTGTGGGTTACTCGCATTCACAACCGTAGGTTGCGGTCCTGCTAACACTGACCCCAACAATCCCGATCCAGGCCCCGGTCCTGACGGTTATACTGGTAACGAAACTATCGTTCAAATCCAAGGCTACGAAGCAGGCGTTAACTTAGACTGGATTCGTGACTTTGCATTAGAATATGAAAAACTTCACGTTAACGACAGTTATGAAGAAGGTAAAAAGGGCTTACGCTTTAAAGTTGAACCCGTTGGTAAAACCGACACGTCTTCAATGAATAACTTAGACGTTCATTTGTTTATTCACAATGACGTTGCTGCTACTGGCAAAAGTTTAGGTCAAGAAGGTAAGCTTATTGATATTAACGACGTTGTAACCGGCGACGCATCTGCAGCCGTTGCACCCGAAGGTGTTACTTATAACTGGACTTGGCAAGAAGAAGAAAACGGCGTTATGGTTACCAAGACCATTGAAGATTTATTCGTTGGCTCTTATAGTGATACCTTAAAGGCAAACGACGGTCATTACTACGCATTACCAAGTTACGGTATTAGAACGGGTTTAACCTACGACGGTAACGTGTTTAACCAATTCGGCTTCTATTTGGCACATCCCGATACTTGGAACACTGAAGCTGCTACTTATTTTGAATCTGAAAACGGCTTTGGCGGTAGATGGTTCGTTGCAGTTACTGAAGACGGTATTCACCCGGACGCAAAATTCCACTGGGGTAGAGATGGCGTTCACGGTGACACTAACCCAGAATGTGCGTACGACGACGGCTTACCTACTTCTATGGAAGAATTATTTATTCTTTGTGAGTATATGAAGCAATCAAACGTTTCACCATTGTCAAACTACGGTGCGGAAGATGCTAAGAAAGGTGAAATGATTACTTCTTTATGGGCTGCGTTGTCAACTGCTTCTGCATACAAATCAAGATTTGACTTTGACGGCACTGTTGAAGTTGTAACTGGTTGGGATAAAACTACAGCCGCTTTCGTAGGCGCTGATAAAAACGATATTCCTATGCCTATAACTGAATCAAGACAGGTTACTTTGTCAAATGGTTACTTAGCAAACTGGAACGTTAACAGATATTACGGCCAAGCAATGCTTAGAATCGCTGAAGAAGCTGGTTGGTATTCAGGTATTTCACGTGATAAGCAATGCGGTCATTTGGAAGGTGAAAGACGCTTCATTATGAACATGACTGAAGGCGAACGTTGCGGTATCTTAATTGAAGGCGACTATTGGTACAACGAATGTAAAAAGGCCGGTTACGTTGACGAATACAACAGAACCATAGCAGCTAAAGCTGGCTTGCCTTTAAACGTTCTTTGGATGCCTTTACCCGGTATTCCAAGAGGCACTGTTGAAGAAAATTCTAACGGTATTCCTAACCCATTTGTAGAAGACAACCGTCCAGGTGCAGTTGTTTGTTTGAATAGCCGTTTTGCTAATGCAGACCCCATCTTCGTTAGTATGCTTAAGGACTTTATGTTCTATTGCTATAACGGTAGAGCATGTTCTTACTATACCGGTCAACAAGGTGTTTTCAGAGCGGGTATGAACTATAAAGTGCTACCAGAAGACGAAGCAAAACTTTCAGGTTTCCAAAAATCTTCATACGAAATGCGTAAGAAAGCAACCTACGTTTCTCCGACTGTTACTCCTAATTTCGACTCAATGATTAACCAATACTTTATTTCGATTGACGCAAAATACGAAATGGGTTATAACGTTGCATACGCATACTCTAAGAACGGTACCATTTGGGAACTCTTTAACGCTGCTAAAACGCACGCACAAACCTCTTGGAAGGTCGCATAATTTAAAAAATCATTCAGCTAAAAACCTTTTGCCTTAACGGGCAAAAGGTTTAGGGGCTGATTTATACTTTGATTGTTATTGAAAAAATTCTAAATTTTATTTGAAAATTCTTTATTTGCAAAGCACCATTTAAAAACATTATATATTATAGGAAATTTTTATTATGAATTTCTCTTGAAGGTCTTTGCAAAAATTAACTTTGAAAATATTGTGGGTTTCCACGTATTGATAAATTTTTTACGATTTATAAAGGCGGTATTATGGAACAAAGTATTAAAAAAAAGGCGAAAGTCTATAGCCGTACGAGAAACAGGCTTATCTTCTATACGATAATGCTCATTTGGCCGGTTCTCCAAATGGCTATATTCTACGTTTATGTAAACTTCAACTCTATACTTTTGGCTTTCCAAAAGTATACTGAGAATACTAATGGCATTGGTTATATTATAACTTTTGACAAACATTTTGAGAACTTCCAAGTCGCTTGGAGCAAGTTGATTATAGATAAACTATGGATGATAGGCAACTCTTTGAAGTTCTACGCTATCGATTATCCTACTTCAATTATCTTGTGTATGTCCTTTTCATTCTACATATACAAAAAATATCCAGGTTCTGGCGTGTTTAAGGTATTCTTGTACTTACCTCAAATCATTTCTGGATTAGTACTCAGTATTATCTTTAAGTATCTTGCCGACTACGGTTATAGAGAAATAGTGTCTCTAATTCATTATGGGGGAGACGTTATTATGGACTCAAAGCACATAAGTCAAATGGTTGCTGACGGCGTTTATAATGACGGTGGTTTGCTCTATAATGAGAATACAGCGCTTATTACGGTTATTATATTTAACATCTCGTTCTCGTTCGGCTCAGGTATGTTGCTTTACTCTTCTACTATGAGTAGTATTGACGAATCGGTTGTTGAATCTTGTCAATTAGACGGTTGTAACGTATTCCAAGAATTCTGGTTTATAACGTTGCCGCTAATATTCCCGACCTTTAAGCAGTTATTCATTACGTCTTTGTGTGGTATATTTACTAACCAAATGAGTATACTTTCACTGTACGGTGAAAACTGTCCGCCTGATATTAGGCTTAAAATTTGTACTTTAGGTTACGATATCTATCTTAAAACGAGTGTTATTGGTCAACTTCAAAACCAACAATACGTTTCTTTTTCAGCTGGTGAATTGGCAGCTTGGGGTGTTATTCTTTCAGTAATTATGGTTCCATTAATCATGTGGCTCAGAAAGGTTCTTACCAAGTTTGGACCAAGCGTAGACTAATTAAAGGAGGTTTTATAAAATGTCATCATTTTTCACTAAGTTAAAAGATAAATTTTTAAGCCTCTTTAAGAAGAAAGCGGTTTACGTTAACGGCAAGAAGTTAAGCAAAAAGACGGGTATTGCAAATGAAAACGGTGCTGCATCACTTATTTATAAGATTGTTGTATTTACCATCTTGGTTTTTTACTCTTTACTGATTGTTTATCTTTTGTATTGGGCGTTTATTAACTCTATTAAGTCTTTTGAACAATTTTCTTTCGACGCAATGGGTTTGCCGTCCAAGGATAAGATTACTAACTTCTATATGAACAACCCAAATAACCCATATGGTTGGATTGTTTTAGATGAAAGACTTGCTTCACACGCTGCTGCATTAAATTTTGGCAACTACAAGATGACTCTTAAGTACTTGTCGGTAAACAAGACTATCGGTTACTTTAGTATTTGGTCAAGCCAACCATTAGTTGCTACCACCGGCGGTGACGCTGGCTTGTTGAAGCTTACCTTAAACACCTTATATAATGCAGGTGTATGTTCAGGTACTCAAGTTATAGTTTCATATACTACCGCTTATATAACTGCTAAATACCGCTTTAAGTTTAGTAATTTCGTGTATATGTGGGCTATCATCATTATGGGTATTCCGATTATCGGTTCTACCGCTTCAATGGTTGACTTCTTGCAAGACTTTGGTTTGTATTCAAACTATTTAGGTTTGCTTCTTATGAGAACGTCATATGCAGGCATGTATTACTTAGTATTCTACGCTTTCTTTGAAGGTTTGCCAGACTCTTACATAGAAGCTGCCGAAGTAGACGGTGCATCACAACTTTCTACATATATCCGTGTTGTATTACCACTCGGTATCAAAACTCTTTTAACCGTAACCCTTATTCAATTCGTAGGTGCTTGGAACGACTATTCAACGTCTTTCATCTATATGCCTACTATTCCGACCTTGGCATACTCTATCTACGAACTTGCTCACAGTGGTAAATCCGACCCGTCATTCACGGCTGCAACCGTTCACAAGATGGCTGGTTGCTTAACGCTTATCTCTCCGCTACTCGTTCTATTTATCGTAGCAAAAGATAAGTTGATGGGTAACGTTTCAGCCGGTGGCTTGAAGGGTTAAAAAATTAAAACTCCAATAATATTTATTATGCTTTGCGCATAATAAGTTTTATTAGAAGAAATTTATCCAAAAGGCAAATTCTCATCAAAATGGGGGTTTGCCCTTTGGCAACGCTAAATATATCGTCGTCTCACCGGTATATTGCAAAAAAATAAAGGAGAAATAAAGATGTTATTGAAATTGAAGAACAAGCTTATAACCATCTTGGCAGTGATTGCGGCAACCATCTTCGTTGGCGTATCGGCTTTTAGCATCGTTAATAACGTTCTTTCTGAAGAACCCGTTATTAATCCCGATTCTATTGCTACTGTATTAGATGATTATGCCCTTGGCTCTACGTTAGACGTGCCTGATAGCGTTACCATCTCTTACAAAAATGGTACGTACACATCAGATAACGCATATCTTTATTCGCCCGACGGCAAAGTTTACACTGCTTCTGATTGTGTACTTAGTACCGTAGGTGTTTATAAGTTAGTTTATTACGTAGACGTTGACGGCAAAACCGTATCTGCAGAAAAGACCTTTACCGTAAGTAAAACACCCGTTAACGTTAAAGATAATATCACAGTTGATAATCTTGACGCATTGACTGTTGTTAGCGACTCAGGATTAGGTGGTCTTAAAGTAAACGTTCCCAATAGGGCAACGTTTGAATGGACGGAAGCTATTGACCTTAAAGAACTTGGAAAAGATAATGCTTTCTTTTCGTTCACACCCTATGAATTCTCTGGTCTAAAGGTTGGGGAAGACGGCAAATCACTTTCTCAACTTAAAACTATTTACGTAAGAATTACCGATGCTTACAATCCAAATATTTACGTTAATTATAGAATTCAAAACTATACAAAGAATAACGACCCGTTAAGTTTGATGCCTTCATACACCGTAGGTGCTAACCAACAACCTATGCGTGCGATGAGCACTAACACCGGTAGACCTTCACAAGAAGGTGAGTTGCTTACCATTGATAATCAACTTTACTTCGTGTCTTACCAAGGTTGGGGCGGTTACCCGTTAAACGGTAATTTAGACACCACTAACGGCTCGTTAATTTCATTTTATTTTGACGTTGAAACCGCACAAGCTTTCGTTTCTCAAAGAACTGAAGGCGATAATGGTAATTACGTTAAATCAATGATTAGCGACCTTGACGCTAAAGAAATTTACTCTGTAAACGGCTTCAAAGGCTTTACTACAGGTGAAGTTTATCTTACCGTTTACGGCGAAGCATACAAGACTTCTGACAACAGTTTCGATATGGAAGTTGCTTCTATCGGTAATTACGTTGGCGCTGAGTTGTTTGAAAAAGACTTATTGAAAGACGATAAAGCACCGCTTCTTAAAGTTGATATTACTGAAGAGCAAAAGGCAAACGGCATTTTCGTTCCTAAGGGTGCTACCGTTAGATTGCCCGACTATACTTTCTATGACGTTAACATGAAGAATAGCGGTATGGGCTATATCACCGTTAGACTTGGCGATAAAGATAACGGCGAACTTATTGCTGTTAAAAACGGTACTTTCTTTGCTAAAACCGAAGGTGCTTATTACGTTACTTACACAGCGGTAGACGATTTTGGTAATACCACGGATGATTCCAAGTATACCTATGTATTTAACTGTTACGATGCAAGTGCTAACGGTAATAAAACTATTACCTTTAACGCACAAAAATATACTGCAACAGTAACTGCTGG
This sequence comes from Christensenellaceae bacterium, assembly GCA_045542055.1. Classification (GTDB taxonomy): domain Bacteria; phylum Bacillota; class Clostridia; order Christensenellales; family Borkfalkiaceae; genus UBA1259. Next base: position 23,928 of record JAZQKH010000053.1, read on the forward strand.
TTCTACTATCACACTTCCTGACTATTCAATTGAAACCTTAAACAAATTCTATAACGTTAAGGCTTACTATTACTATGCAAATCAAGTTAATGACAAGGTTGCAATTGATTTAGACAACCCACAAGTTAGATTAGATAACGTTGGTAAATACACTATCGTTTATGAATATAGTGACGTTTACGAAGCCGACAAGTTCTCTTACGAACTTACCACCGTTGCTTCAAACGATTTTGAGTTTACTAAGGTAGTTCTTCCACGTTATATGATTAACAATGCAACGTATACTTTAGAAGACGTTTATGCTAAAGTATTCATAGGCTCTAAACCAGAACTTAAAGACGCTTCCGTACAGGTTAGTGTTGACGGGGAAGCGTATACCTCTGTTGCTGACTATTCAGCTTATAAGGTTACCGCTACTAGCACGCTTCAATTTAAATATAGCTATACCTTAAATGGTAACACTAAATCCATTGAATCTGAAGTTATTCCCGTAATCTCAGCTAATTACGGCTTCAAATCAAAACTTCTATATTCAAAATATTTAGTTGACCATGCTAACGACGGCGTTCCCGGTGCTACCGTTGCCGTATCTACTAGTAACGTTATTAGTATAAACGCAACCGGCACTAAGGATAGTCCGATTGCTAAAACTACTAACGGATTTGTAAATCAAGTTTCTATTTCAGCTTTTGAATTTGCCTTCGAAGTTGTTGCAGGTGATTTTGATAATTTGACTTTTACGCTTACAGATATTTACGACGCAAATAAGGTTATGGTTATTTCTTACGTAAACACCGGTGCAAAAGTTATTATCTCGTTCAATGATGAATCCACGTCTGCAAGTGTTCCCTTTAAGGATACGTCATTCAACTTCAAGTACAAGAAGTCTGCCGGTGGCTTTACTGATGAAAATTTATCCACCTACTTTATGTATACAGATAAGTTTACATCAGACTATGCTTATTTAGACATTAGCTTAAATAACGTATACGGCAATGCTTCGGTTGAAATCAAGAAAATTGGCAACTCCAACTTTAAGGAAAACGCAACTGACAACGTTAAGCCTACTATTTATTATGACGACAGTTATTGTGGTAATAAAAAGCTTAACCAAACTATAACTCTTTCAAGGGGATATGGTTTCGACCTTGCTTGTCCGGTATACTACACCGATTCAAGATTCCACGTAAGTATTGAATATCAACCCGATTTAGAAACTGATACCGTTTATATGAAAGACGTTAATGGTCTTACCTTAGAAGAAGTATCGGCAACAGTTGATTATCAAGTCGTTCTTGATAGAGTTGGTATTTATACCGTAACGTACGTATACAAAGATGCTAACAACCAAACGGCATATGCTTTCGGTACTATTAACGTTGTCGACCAAAACCCGCCGAAAATCGTTCTTGACGGTGGTTATAATGAATCAACCGTTGTAGAAGCAGAAAAAGGTGGCATACACGAGGCTAAAGGTTACACGGTAAGCGATGACGTTGATGCTTCTGAAGATTTAACCGTTATTATCGTTGTAATCGACCCGCTTAAGAACATGCACGACTTAACCGATAACGATTTTGAATACGACGATATGACCTTTGACTTAGACTTATACGGTGAATATAAGGTTATCTACTACGTTAGAGACGCTTCTAACAACGAAACCATTTTAAGCTACACCGTATTCGTAGACTAAGGAGGTAAGTTATGAAAAATTTTATTAAAAGATTTTCTAAATTTTTGTGTCTTGCATTGGCTATTTTAATGTGTTTGTCTATCGTTGGTTGTAAGCCACAAGACGTTGTTGTAGATGAATACACTTACCTTGATACTGAACTTTATCCCGACAATAATCCTGACTTGTATTTTAACGGAACGCACGATTTTACTGCACCCGTTATTGAAAACGAGTGGCTTATCAAAAATGGTAAAACAGACTACGTTTTAGTTTTTCCAGCAGATACCGTTGAAGCTTCAAAAACCTATTATCAATACTATATGAACGAGTTTGTTTACTTGTGGCAAAAAGCTACCGGCTTCGTTCCAACCATAGTAAAGGATACGGAACTTCCCGACGGTGGCGTTCATAAGGAAGACACTAAATATATTTCAGTAGGTAACACCTCGCTTTTTAAATCAGTTAGAACTGAAGGTGTTGAAACGGATAAAACTATCAATAACACCAAGGTGGCTCTTGACCGTGTTGGTGGTAGGGTAAAACTTATTGATAATAACCTTTATATTATCGGTTACTGCGATACTGGTACGCTTTCCGCAGTGTACAGTTTCTTCCAATTAACCTTTAATTATCAAGTTTATTCTGCAAATACCATTAAAATTGATGAAAACGTTACTAATCTTAAGTTGAGAGATTATGATATCACCGATATTCCTGATATTTTATACGCTCCTACTAGTGGTTATGAAAAACCTAACTTCTATTTAAGACGCAACTATCAACGTACGTATACTCACTCAACCTACGATGCTCAAATGTACGGTCCAAGAATTCGTGCTTTCCGTCAAGGTGACATCATTATTCGTGAAATTCTTCCCGACGAGTACGACGGTAAGATAGAAGAAGCTATTCAAGCACTTAACGATGGCACGTTAAAGATTGGCACTACTTCAGGTCACAACTCTATGGACGTTGTTAGAGCAGATAAATGGGGTGCAAAACACTCTGACTGGTTCATGACCGGTAACTTGCAGCTTTGTTATAGCACTAAGGGTAACGAAGAAGAATTTGAAGCGTTAACTTCAAAGGTTGCTGATGCTGCGATTATGGCGTTTATGCTTAATCCTACCGAGCAGTATCCAATGACTTACGGTGTTCAATTCACTTGCTTCGACGACCCCAAAATGTGTCAATGTGACAACTGTCAAACACTAAGAAAATCTTATACCGACTCTGGTATTATTACAAGATTTACTAACCGTGTTTGTGAAAAAGTACGTGCTTGGATAGAACTTCCTGAAAATGCAGCATACTATCGTGACGACTGGTATATTATGAACGCTGCATATCTTACTACACAACAACCTTCAGTTACCTATAACGCTGGTACTGAAAGTTGGGAACCTGTTGATGAAACAGTAGTGCCTTGTGAAAACGTTATTATTGAGTTCTGTCCGGGTGCAACCGATTATCAACAAAGCTTGTTCGCTGCTGAAAACAAGTGGGTTAAGGATATGATGGACGGCTGGTCTGCGCTTACTAAACGTATCACTTACTTCCATTACCTTAACTATACACGTAACCCCAACTATTTCTACGATAACTTTGACTTTGTTTCTACAAAGGATATAAACTATCAAATTTACGGCGTAGGTAACGAGTATTACTATTCTGAAACCATCCACGGTGAAGCCGCAACTGAATGGGGTGCATTGCTTTCGTTCATTAACGGTATGTTGTGTTACAACTCTGTTTTAGACTCTGGTAAACTTATGGACGCTTGGTTTAAGGCTGTTTACGGCCCTGCAGCGAACGTAATGTACGGCTTCTTTAACAGTCAACGCATTTGGAACCACGAACAAACGCTTAAACACGATAATTATAAACGTGCTTCTAACAATACTTCAATCGATATGATTTACGATTGGAGCGTATCAGTTCTTGACAACTGGATTAATCAATGTCAATCTGCAATGGATGCAGTTGAATATTTGAAGGAAATCGATGCCGAAGAGTACGATAGAATATGCTATAACATTGCTATTGAACGTCACTCTATCGTTTATATAATGTTCCACCAGTTCAAAGACACTTTAACCAGCGAACAATATAACACTTATAAATCAATGTTATCGGAATCGTTAGACAGATGGCCTGAATATGAGTTTACCCACGCTGGTATGGGTACCACTATGTTAGACTGGTTCAAAACTATTTAATAAGGAGGAAGCTATATGAAAACTAAGACAAGATTAATTAAACTTTTAACTTTAGCCGTAATTACGCTTTTATCCTTCGTTATGCTTACTGCGACTGCTGGTTGTAAACCCCCACAGACTATAACAAATCAGCACACAGTAATTAGCATTGTTAAATTTTCAGAACAAAACGTAAGTATGGTTGTTGGTGACGAAAGATTCGTCACCGCAACAGCCAACACCAACATTGCAGGCGCAAAAATTAGTTATTCTTCTTCTAATGAAGCAGTTGCTACCGTTGATGCTACTAACGGTAAAGTGTTTGCAGTGGGTAAGGGCGAAGCGAAGATTATCGCTAAATACGGTTCTTATAAGGATGAGTGTTCGGTAACCGTTTCACACGGCGACTTGCTTCCTGAATTAGTTGTTAAGGGTGCTATTTCTGATTCAATTACTATTTCTAAAGGCGTACCTTTTGCAATTAATCCGGCAGTAAAGTTTAACGGTAAGGATTTTACTAACGCTAACTTTAGTTACAATTATGATAGTCAATATCTAAATATCAATTCTGCTACTGGCGAAGTAACTGGTAAATTGAAAGGTGAAACCCAAGTAACCATCACTGCTTCTTGGGACGGTTTTAAGGATATTCCTTCTCTTTCAAAAACCATTACCATAAAAGTTGCTAATTATATTGAAATTTTCGTTAACGGTGGTAAAAACTCTTCAGTATCACTTTACAATAAAGAGTTAACAACCTTAAACGGCAAAACTTCAACATCCTACCCCTTCGTTGTTACTGCTAAAGATGAAACCGGCGTTATCGACGTAAGTAACGTTGAAATTGTCGTTTCAGTTGGTAGTGACGTAATCTCTTATAGCGACGGCGTTGTTTCTGGTTTAGGTGCTTTGGGCGAAGCTCAAATTAAAGTATCTGTTACAGACAATGCTGGCGACGTTCACGTAAGATATTTTGATGTAAACGTTGATAGAGCTGTTGGTGACTTTATCTCTGGCAATCAACTGGCAATCGTAGACTTTGATACCTTAACTGGTGATTTGGACTTAGGTGCCATTTTTGGTGGTGAAGTTGAGTTAACCGACGCTTATATGGGTAAAACCGTTTTAGACGTTGAAGGTAACAAGATAGTTGGTGGTATTCAAGGTAAGGCTTTCGGCACTCCCGAAGCAGTTGTAATTACCGTTTATACCGCAACGGAAGGTTATAACGTTAAGATTCTTCCTTACGTTTATAAGGATGTTACCGACTACGGTTCAGAACTTGAATTCTCTTCTTACGACGGTGTGTTCTTTGATAAAAACGGCGACGTTGTATCAGTTGAAGACATGTTCGGTGCTGGCGAAAAGTTTACAAAAGCTTTCCTTAAAACTAATGGCGGTGAAGAAGAACTTCAAATCTCTGAAGACGGTAATTACGTATTAGGCTTAAACAGCGGTTCTCAAATGACTGCGTTTACATTAGCGGTTGCTTCAACCACTGAAATGAAAACCGTTTCAGTTAATGCTGCAACTCTAATATTGGATGAATTCTCAGACTTTAAATATTTCACCGTTAAGAAGGGTGAAGTAAGCTTTAACTACTATAACACTAACCGTTTCTCTTTCGTATCTGGTATGGATTGGAACGGATATTACGTGCTAGCTAAAGACTTATATTATCAACCTGAAGTTTACACGCATAAACTAATGGAAGAAATGTGTTACTCTACTGGTTACGGTCATACCGATTACCTAACGAGTTACGACTTCTCTTATACTACTACGACTACTTATGAAAGCCAAAAGGCTCAAGTAGGTGTTAACAACAAGGGTTTAAGTGGTATATTCGATGGTAGGGGACACATAATTTACGATTATAAACCTACTTATTCCTTCTACAATCCGTATAAGTCATATGATAAAACGACCGGTCTTTATACCGGCGGTAATGCTTCTACTAGTCAAGGCTTGTTCGGTGTTATCAATGGTGGTGTAGTTAAAAATCTTGGTATGAAGAACGTTAGCACGTCTTCTTACGGTGGTTTCCTTGCCGATATGATTGTTTACGGCTCAAGATTAGAAAACTGCTTCTTTGAAATTAACCCCACCGCTGGCGTAGCTGGTTATAACGCTTCTGGTCTTGCAAACGGTATTTCAACTACCTGCTCTATGTCAAACGTAGTGTTAGTAAGTGAAAGCTCAAAAGTAGCTACTTATTCGCAAGGTATTCTTTGTTACGAAGACGTAGCGTTTAAGAATTTTGAAAACGTTTATGTAATTAACCAATATCCACTTAAATCGGTTATTGCAACAGGCGTTGTAAACCGTGACGCTCAGTTCGTTGACGGCAATGAGCTTACCGGTGCAGAAGGTACTACACCGTATGCTGCTGGTGTTAGACGTTTCTCAAATTACGCTAACGCAATCAAGTATAAAGACGACGCTTCAGTTGCAACATTTAGTAGTGACGTTTGGACTATCCTTAGCGGTGGTATGCCTATGTTTAAGTCAGCCATTAAGCTTGATGAATTGGCATCATACGTTAATGAATCTGAAGCAAATGCTAGCGTTGACGGTATTGTTGAAATAGGTACTAACAACGCCGTAACCTTTAGAACCTTAGGTTTAGTTTACGCTAACGCTACCAGTATTGAAGTTGTTTCTGACCCAAATAACGCTATTACCGTTAACGGTGGTAACATTATAGGTCAAAAATCTGGTAGGGCAACTGTAAAAGCTATTTATAATGCAAACGGCACGAATCTTGAAAGAACTTTCTCAGTAGTGTGCGTTCCTCAGTTGCAAACTCTTGCTGAAGAATACTACTTCTCTGCTGAAGTTGGTGCGTTCTATAAAAATAATGGCGACACTCTAACTAAAGTTTCAGTTGACGACGTGTTCGGTTCGACCGCTAACTTGCAAGCCGTAATCAATGCAAACGACGGTTCGTTCCTTACCGTAGTAGGTGATAAGGTTATGGGCTTGCCCACCACTAAGGACGGTGCAGTTCAAACGACCTTAAACTTGTATGGCACTGAAAAGTCTTATGCAGTTTCAGTTGTTGCATATAGCTTAATCATTGCCGAAGCATCTGACTTTGATTATTTCCAAGTTAAACGTGCATTCCATCAATTTAGTCTAGTAACTGAAAGTGGTGCTTCTAATGAAGACACTGCTGCATACAAGGCTATGATGGACGATTGGAAAGAAGCTGGCTTAATCGACAGTTATGATGAAAAAGTTCCCGTATCATATAACTGGAACCACGTATTTGCCGATGGCGACTTTGAATTCGACGGCTACTATTATTTGGCTAACGATATCGATATGGCTTCTGCAGGCACACACAAGACTTCGTCTGTTGGTGGTAACGTTGATACGTTTATGGGTCGTGGTGGTTGTGACCTTGACGGTTTATATTCAACCGCAGGCTTTATCAATACCAAAACAAACACCTATAAAGGCTTATCTGGTACGTTTGATGGTAATGGTCACGTTATTAGTAATTTAACCACTGAAAAGGACGGCTTGTTTGGAGCGATTATGGGTGGTACCGTTAAGAACGTTGCGTTCATTAACGGCAATACTGACGACGGTCAAGGCGCAGTTATCTCTTACTATATCGCTCGTGGCGCTACGTTTGAAAACGTTTTCGTTTATAGCGACGGCACTGTAAAAGATGCTGGAAAATCTGCTCCTTTCATTGGCTCGGCTTGTATCCAAAATATTTACTCTAATAACTTAGTTATTATTGATAGGGAATCTCATGCAGACTCTACAATCTCAAATTATGGCTCTTTCGTAGGCAACTTCAAAGAAAGACCTTCAACAAGTGCTCGTAATGGTAACTTTGGTCCTAACGACTTTAATAACACGTACATCGTTTCTGACGTTGCTATGGCTGTCGTTGGTAAGGAAGTTGCAGTTGACGCTGGTACTGTTGACGGCGTAGCTACTACTGCGGACGGCGTTTACGTTGCAGATGGCGTTAAACGTTACACTAAGATTGCTAACTTCGCTTCAGATAGCTCTAACGATTACTCATCGTTCAGTAGCGAATATTGGACTCTTGCTGGTGGAATTTTCCCCGTATTCAAGGGCTATGAAAGCTTAATTGCTGAAGAAGATTTCTTCACTATTAAGTTGAACGGCGAAGCACTTGTGTCCGACACCTTTAATAGTTTAATCGGCAGAAGCCTTAACGTATCAGTATTCAAAGGCTTAACCGCATTTGATGGCACTATTAACGTTTCTTCTGACAATAACGATATCGCAACCGTATCCGGCACGACTATCAAGTTGTCAGATACCAACGTTGGCTCTGCTAATATTACTATTTCGTTCGTAAGCAACGGCACAACAGTATCTCGTGAATACGTGTTTAACACTCACCTTCCCACCGTATACTCTAACGGGGAAGTAGTTCTTGCAGAAGGTGCTCCGCTTGTTGCGGAAGAATCTACCACTATCACTATTGAATATGCAGGGGAAGAAATAACTGACTTTGCACTTTCAACTACCGATACTGCTAAGATTTCAATCAACGGCAAGGTAATTACCGGCGTATCAAGTGGTGATGCTATCGTTACCGTAACTATTGGTACGGCAAACTTTACCTTTAAGATGGGTGTTCTTTCAGCTGTAACCGACTACGTTGGTGAAGAAGAAATTTTACTCTCTGCCGCTGATGGTCAGTTGTTCGACGTTGAAAAGGTATTCGGTAAACAAGTAGATATTCTTATGGCTACTACTGAAATTGAAGGCGAAGTAGTTGAACTTAGCGTTGTTAATAATTGCGTATTAGGTTTAACTGCAGGCTCTGAGCCCGTTGACACCTTCGTAACCTTATATTCAACCGAAGGTTCATACAAAGTATACGTTAAGGTTTATACCTTAATTATTGACGAAGCAAGCGACTTAGATTACTTCCAAGCAAAGAAGAAGGCTGGCTCAAGTTGGAAGTTCGACTTTGCTGAAGGCGACGTTGAATGGAACGGCTACTACTTGCTTGCTAACGATATCGATGCTACCGGATATACTCACGACTTCTTGAACGGCAAGGTTGCTGATACGCTTTCTATGACTCAAGGTACGTCAATGATAACCTATATCGGCAATCCAAAAAAATATGGTACTGAACTTTTAGATAAAGGTTTAACCGGTATCTTTGATGGTAACGGTCACACCATTTCTAATATAGGTATTAAGAACGACGGCTTGTTTGGTATAATTAACGGTGGTACTGTTAAAAACGTAGGCTTTACCTTTACTTCCGTAAAGGGCAACAACTCTACGCCTTTAGCACCGTGGTTAGTTCGTGGCGCTAAACTTGAGAACGTTTACATTGCTGTTCCTCAAAACAACAGTTACGGTGGCTCTCCGTTTATTCGTGAGATTACTGACGACGTAGTATTCAGCAACGTTGTACTTGAATACAAGGGAACTACCTTAGCTGGTGTTTCTCCGTTATACTTGTTACCGAACAATCAAACGGCTTTAGCAAATGCTGAAAACTTTGTAATCATTTCTAAGGTTGCGCCAGTACTTTCTGACGACGTTAACACCTTCTATACTAACGCTGCTGCAACTACTCCACACGCTAACTTAAGAACCGTTCTTGGCGACGGTGCATTTGTTGACGGCGTAGAAAATGCTAACACGACTTCTAAGCTTTACAGCAACACCATTGCAAGTGCTTACGATTCTAACAACTATTATAAGTCTGCAAACGTTAAATTAGGCGAATATGAAGTTGCATTGTACGAAGGAATCTCTCGTTTCTCAAGCTTAACTGCAATGGCAAGTGCTTATGCAAACGACAACACTATCTTTAGTGCGTTCACAACTGATAACGCTCTTTGGACTATTCAAGACGGCAAGCTTATGTTCGCATCTGCATAAGAAGCTGCTTTCAAAACCAGTTTCTATGCAAACGGTATGGCTATTGAAAGTGATGCCACTACTGTAGGCTTAAACGACCAGTTGACCTTCACGGCATATGCTTCGGACGGGGAAACCGGCTTTGATAAAGACGTTGCCGTTCAAATAGTTTCTGGTGCTAAGTTCGTTACCGTTGAAGATTCAACCGTTAAGTTCACCCAAAGAACTAACGAAAAAATCGTTATTAAACTTGTTGCGGGTATTGCTTCAAGAACTATTGAAGTAACCGTTTCGGGTGAAACTATTGCAGAAGAATATTTGTACTCAGTAGCAGACGGCGTATTCTTTAACCAAGCAGGCGAAGCTAAGACTTTAGCTGAAGTCATCGGCGCAAATGAAGCAGTTCTAACCGAAGGTACAGATAAAGATGGTAACTCAATAGTTTCTAACGGTGTTATCACTGGCGTTGCTTCTTCAAAAGACGGCTTAGTTGAAAATAAATTCTCGCTAACCATTAACGGTTCAAAGTATAACGTTTTCGTTAACGTTGCAACCTTAATTATTGACGAAGCAGAAGACTTTGAATTCTTTACCTACACTGGCGCATTTGACCCAACTTCTATAACTGATGCTGCAAGCAGTGACGCTATGAAGTATCAAGCAAGTAAGTTTATTGCAACTGAAGCAGGTCAACTCTTATGGAACGGCTACTATATGCTTGCTAAGGATATAGATGCTTCTACTGCAACTTATGGCAATGCTGAAAATCCGCACATTTTAAGTGGTAACACTGCAATCGGTGCAATTGGTAAAACGTCTGTTAGATTGTATACTGCTAACGTTTGTGGCTCTACGTGGGGTAATACAAATTACAATATATTTAACACCCACGCAACAGGCTCTCGTGGTTTGAAAGGCGTATTTGATGGTAACGGTCATACTATTAGCAACTTTACAGTGGCTAACACTGACGGTATCTTTGGTTCAATCAACGGCGGTGTTGTTAAAAATTTAGCGATGATTAACAGTGGTAACCTTGCAGCAACTGCAATCGGTGCAACCGTTGATAACTGCTATTTCAGTACGGCAACTACTTCATCGATTATTTATAGTACCGACGCAGCTTCAACCGTATCTAACGTACTAGTTGAAAACACAGGTACGGCATTACCTTACAAGGGTATCTTTGGCGTAGCTGAAGGCGACTATACCAACGTTACTACTCAAACCGATGCAATCATTGGTACGATGGCAACGTTTAACAACGTTATATTAGTATCAAGCGTTCCATTGAACTCTGCATATTACGATATGGGTCAAGGTTGGAGCTTTGGTGCAGCACGTTACGATGCTGCAACCGTTGACGGTGTAGAAACCGCTACAACTAGCAACGTAGCATACCCGACTGTTGAAGGCACTGCAAACAGAACATATACTTCAACGTATACTGTGAAGTTAGCAACGGGCGCAGCACGTTACACTAGTGTTGCTAAGTTGGTAGAAAGTTACAACGCTAACAATGACCTATACAGTGCGTTTACTTCAAGCGTATGGTCAGTAGTTGAAGGCAAATTAACCTTTGGAGCATAAGCCAAACAAAACAAAATAAATACCTTTTGGTATTAACTAAAAAGGACTCGAATATCCGAGTCCTTTTTTGCGTTATAAATATTTTTTTAATCTTTCTTCGTATCTTTCTTCTAATTCAACGAGTTTTTTAATTTGTTCGGTAACTTCAGGGTCGAGCCTACCGTCTTGGTTGAGCATCGCAGTAAGTTCGTTTACACCTGTAACAGTGCCTTTAATCATCATTTCGGCTGCATTATTACGGCTATTATTAAACATTGTTTTCATCTTAATACTGCTAAATAGCATTGCTTTTTTCATGGGATTTATATCCTTCGGCTCAATCCCTTTTTCAGCCATAAATGTTGAAATCTCGCCAATTATAACTTCGTAGCCTTCGTATTCTTCTTGAAGTTCCTTTTTTAATTCTTCGTCTTCAACCTCTGGTAGTAGGTCGGATATGCTTTGCAGGGCAATGTGTGCATTTTTGTAGGTGTCGTTTATGGCTTTTACGTTGTATTCATCCATAGTCTTTTCTCCTTAAATTTTCTATATAAAATGTTTTGCCATAATCACTAATAAATATAACAATTTGCTTAAAAACGTTTGACTTATTAATTAAAATAATGTATTATAATTAGCGTAGCCGCTCGATAGGGGTTTTTTAAGCACGTAAGTCGCCCCAAATTTAACATCGGCGAGACTGGTTAATGGAGGTATTAACATGTACGCAATCGTAGAAAACGGTTCAAAACAGTACAAAGCTGAAGTTGGTTCTGTTATCAGATTTGAAAAACTTTGTGCAAGCGTTGGCGATAAAGTTGAATTTAACGTTCTTCTTGTTGCTGATGAAAATGGCATTAAGGTAGCAGACGAAGCAAAGGCTTTCAAAGCAATCGGCGAAGTAACCGAACAAGGCAAAAACAAAAAAATCGTTGTTTTTAAGTATAAGGCTAAAAAGAACGAAAGAAAGAAGCAAGGCCACAGACAGCCTTTCACCGCAGTTAAGATTTTAGAAATCGTTGCGAAGTAATTGGGAGGTATAACAATGATTTTATTACAATTATTTGCGCACCACAAAGGTGGCGGTAGCACCAAAAACGGTAGAGACAGTAACGCTAAACGTTTAGGCGTTAAAAGAAATAACGGTCAAGAAATTCTTGCTGGCGGTATCATCGTTCGTCAACGTGGAACTGCAATCCATCCCGGCAACAACGTTGGTATGGGTAGTGACAATACTTTATTCGCTCTTATTGACGGCGTTGTTAAGTTTGAAAGACTTGGCAGAAAAGACAAGAAAGTTAGCGTTTACTCTAAAGAAAACTAATTATGGGTTTATGCCGACTGCTTAGTAGCAGTCGGTTTTTTATTTGCGTATGGAAAAAATATACTACTCAAGTGAATTTTTCAATATAGAACACACCATAGAATGTGGGCAGTTTTTCCGTTTCAAGGCTCATAAAAGTGGATATTTGGTGTTTTCACTAAGCAAATGTGCCTTTCTTTACTACGAGGGTGATTATACGGTTATTGAGTGTAAAAAGTGCGACGCCGATTATTTTAAGCACTTTTTCGACTTAAATCAAGATTACTCTATAATTTATAAAAGTGCCGTTAATTACGGCGTTGATTTTTTATCAACATCGGCTGAATATGGCAAGGGTATAAGAATACTAAACCAAGACCCAACCGAATGCCTGTTTTCTTTTATAGTGTCCCAAAACAATAATATTCCACGTATTAAGGGTATTATAGAAAGACTTTGCACAGCACTTGGTGAGCCCCGCACTTTTGACGGCGTAGAATATTTCGCTTTTCCGTCGCCGATGAAGATGTCTAAAATGCCCCTTGATTTTTACAAGAGCATAGGGCTTGGCTATCGTGCGGAATACGTTCGCAACCTTGCAATCGATATCGTAAACGGCTTAAATATTGACGCTTTGGCTCAATTTGACACTGCTAATCTTAAAAGAAGTCTTATCGCCTTAAAAGGCGTAGGACCTAAAGTTGCCGACTGCGTAATCTTTTTTGGTTTTCATAGGGGAGATAGTTTCCCCGTAGATACGTGGATAAAAAAAGTTTACGCTACCAACTTTAAAGGCAATCTTACGGATACTAAGAAAATTGCCGATTGGTTCGTGGGTAAGTTTGGAAATTTTGCAGGATATTATCAACAATACTTGTTCCATTACAAAAGAACGCAAGAAATTAAAACTAAAAGCAAAAATTGATATTATTTTGTTTGTCAAAATAATTACAAATATGTTATACTAAATTAGAAAATTAAACAAAATATGGAGGGCATATTTTTATGCAGTATTCAACTGAAGTTAAAGAAATGACCTGCGTTTGCAAGGGACCAAAACACGGCCCCGCACCTATTCCTGAAGAAGGTAGATGGGTTGAAGCAAAGGAAATTAAAGATATTTCCGCATATACGCATGGTGTAGGCTGGTGTGCACCCCAACAAGGTGCTTGTAAACTTTCGCTAAACGTTAAGAACGGTATTATTGAAGAAGCACTCGTAGAAACCATCGGTTGCTCTGGTATGACTCACTCTGCGGCAATGGCAGCAGAAATTCTTCCTGGAAAAACCCTTTTGGAAGCTTTAAATACCGACCTTGTTTGCGATGCTATTAACACCGCTATGAGAGAACTTTTCTTACAAATCGTTTACGGTCGTTCACAATCGGCTTTCTCAGAGGACGGTTTGGTAATAGGCGCAGGTATGGAAGACCTTGGCAAGGGCGCTCGTTCAATGGTAGGTACTATGTACGGCACCAAAGCAAAGGGTGTTAGATATCTTGAAATGACCGAAGGCTACTGCACTAAAATGGCTTTAGACGCTAACGATGAAGTTATCGGTTACGAATTTATTTCGCTTGGTAAAATGACTGACTTTATTAAGAAAGGCATGGAACCTAACGAAGCATACGAAAAGTCGAAAGGCACTTACGGCAGATTTAAGCCAGAAGACGGCGCTGTTAAGTACATTGACCCACGTAAAGAGTAATATAGGAGGTATTTAATCATGGCACAATTTGAAGGTTATTCAAGACGTGAAGCCAAGATTCTTGCTACGTTAAAAGAATACGGCATCTCTTCTATCGACGAATGTAAAGATATCTGTGATAAATACGGAATTTCTCCTTATACTATCGCAGGTGAGACTCAACCTATTTGCTTTGAAAACGCTAAATGGGCATACACCGTAGGCTCTGCAATTGCTTTTAAGGCTGCGGAAAAGACGGGTGACAAAAGCGCTGCAACCGCCGCTGCAAATATCGGTATTGGTCTTCAAGCATTTTGTATTCCCGGCTCAGTTGCTGAAAACAGAAAGGTTGGCTTAGGTCACGGCAACTTGGGTAAAATGCTCTTATCTGAAGAAACTGAATGTTTCTGCTTCTTAGCAGGTCACGAATCTTTCGCTGCTGCTGAAGGAGCAATTAAAATCGCACTTAACGCTAACAAAGTAAGAGTTAAACCTTTAAGAGTTATTCTTAACGGCTTGGGCAAAGACGCCGCTTACATCATTTCAAGAATCAACGGCTTTACCTACGTAGAAACTAAGTTTGACCCTGCAACCGAAAAGGTTGAAGTTGTTGAAGAAAAAGCTTTCTCTAACGGTGCACGTGCAAACGTTAAATGTTATGGTTCTGACAGTGTTCCCGAAGGCGTTGCTATTATGATTTACGAAAACGTTGGCGTTTCAATCACCGGCAACTCTACTAACCCCACTAGATTCCAACACCCCGTTGCAGGCACTTATAAAAAATGGGCTATCGAAAACGGCAAAAGCTACTTCTCAGTTGCTTCAGGTGGTGGCACAGGCAGAACGCTTCACCCCGACAATATGGCGGCAGGTCCTGCTTCTTACGGCATGACCGACACTATGGGCAGAATGCACTCTGACGCACAATTTGCTGGCTCAAGTTCAGTTCCCGCTCACGTAGAAATGATGGGTTTAATCGGTGCTGGTAATAACCCAATGGTTGGTATGACCGTTGCTTGCGCTGTTGCAGTTCAAGAAGCACTTCAAAAATAATTTTTAATAAATAAAAACCGAAAAGGACTTGCTTTTTTTTGCAAGTCCTTTATAATATATTTGTAATCAAAAATAGGGGATGACGGCTTATGATTTACACTATTAAAAACCAGTTCTTATCGGTTGACGTTTCCGACCACGGTGCTGAAATTCAGTCTATAAGAAGCGTTAAAACGGGCAAAGAATATTTGTGGCAAGGCAACCCAGAATATTGGCGAAATAGGGCAACTGTAATTTTCCCCGTATGCGGACGATTGTGTGAAGGTAAATACGTTTATAAAGGTCAAACGTATGAAATGATTATGCACGGATTTGCCAAACTGTGTGATTTTGAAGTTGAAAGCCATACCGAAGAACAACTAATCTTAGTGTTAAAGTCAAACGATTTTACACGCAAACAGTACCCGTTTGAATTCGTACTTAAACTTACGTACACACTTGAAGCAGATACCATAATCCAACGTTTTACCGTGCAAAATACAGACGATAAGACGCTTATATTTTCTTGTGGTGGTCACCCTGGTTTTAATGCGCCTTTTAATGATGACGAGAAGTTTGAAGATTATTATTTAGAGTTTTCACGCCCAACAACGCAGTATAACGTCTTGTTTAATCCCGACGGGTTGTGTACGGGCGAAAGAAAACTATACCCCTTGGTTGATAATAGAATCGTGCCGTTAAGCCACGGTATGTTTGACGGAAACGAACCCTTCTTGCAAGGCGATTGTAGGGAAGTTAGTTTAAAGTCCAAAAAGAACGGCACTACTATAACCTTAAAATACGATGACATTTTAACCCTTGGCACTTGGAAGAATATGGACGAAAATGCAAGGTTTATTTGTATTGAGCCTTGGTGTGGGTTGCCTGCTATTTCGGGTGTAATAGACGATTTGGAAACCAAACTTTATATGGAACGTTTAGAGCCTAATAAAACGTGGCAAACGCACTTTACAATAACCATTAAAGAAGCGTAGAATAAAACTTAAAAAGCCTTGGCTAACACGCCAAGGCTTTAATATTGTTGCATTTTAGTTTTTAATAGAGTATAATATTGTTGCAAATTATTTAAGGATAGTTAAATGAGCAAACTCAAAAAGATTTTACAACTTTTTATAGCGTTTTTCAAGATTGGGCTTTTCACCTTTGGTGGTGGCTACGCTATGATTGCCGTTATTGAGCGTGAACTTATTGAACAAAAAAAGTGGCTTACTCAAGACGAGTTTTTAGACGTAGTTGCAATCGCTGAGTCTACGCCCGGTCCGATTGCAATCAACAGTGCTACCTTTATAGGCTACAAGGTGGCGGGTGTTTTAGGCTCGCTTTTTGCAACGCTTGGCGTAGTGCTTCCGTCTTTTATTATTATTTTTGCAATATCTTTCGTTTTTGATAAGTTTATTCAAATCAAATGGGTCGCCTATGCTTTTAAGGGTATACAAGCGTGCGTAGCTTTCATAATTCTTAATGCGGGCATAAAAATGTTTGTTAAAATTAAAAAGAACGTGTTTAACGTTACTTTGTTTGCAATAAGCGTAGTTTGTTTAATCGTTTTAGAATTACTTGCTAAAAATTTTTCTTCAATCTTCTATATTTTGATAGGTGGAATTTTAGGCGTAATCGTATATTTAATAGGGTATATTAAAGGCAAAAAATCCCCTAAAAATGATAAAGGGGGTAAGGAATAATGCTTGAAATTTTAGAAGTTTTTCTTACCTTTCTTAAGATAGGTGCAGTTTCCTTTGGCGGTGGTTACGCCATGATTCCTCTTCTTACGGATGAAGTATTAGCACATGGCTGGATGAGTTATGAGCAACTTATGAACTTTATTGCCGTTGCTGAATCTACGCCGGGGCCCGTTGCTATAAACATGGCAACTTTCATAGGCGCAACGCAGGGCGGTGCGTTTTTGGGCGGTTTCTTCGGTAAATTTTTGGGCGCTTTTTTTGCGACGCTTGGTGTGGTTTTACCGTCTTTTATAATTATATTAATTATCGCAACGCTTATTAAAGGCCTATTACAGTTTGGTGGCGTTAGCGGTTTTTTAAGGGGTGTTAGACCTGTCGTAATCGGCTTAATAGTCGCAACGGGTATTCAACTTACATTGAGTGTGATTATTGGTATAAGTAGCGTTTACCAAAGCATAAATTTTGATTGGAAGGCTCTTACGATTTTTGCAACCGTTGCCTTTGGATATTACGGGCTTAAAATATTTAAAAAGAAAACCGTTTCGCCAATAATACTTATATTATTTTCAGCCGTATTGGGCGTCGTGTTTTATGGATTAATTTAAAAGAGAATAAACTAAATATAAACGCTTGCAAAATTATTTACTTAGTGGTAATATAAATATACTTTGCAGGAGTTGCGAATGTAGTTTAATGGCAAAACAGAAGCTTCCCAAGCTTCGGTCGTGGGTTCGATTCCCATCATTCGCTCCAAATAAACGGGCTTAAAGCCCGTTTTTTAGCATCAAAAAAAGGTAAGCAATATGCTTACCTTTTTCTTTATAAAAAAACCGTGCATCTCTTGTTGACAGTGGTCGCCGAAGCGTTAGGACGGCAGGTGACTACTTCAAAGCTACCCTATGGCACACAATCCTTACTGTTTAGTGCTGCTGTATTCCTACTCTGACACGGTTCGCAGGGGCTTGTTGCATAAGACCTTGATATCAACGTTCCTTACCGAACGCAGCCTTCCACGGCAAAAGCCTAAAAGAGCATTCTGTTCCGCTAAGCGAATTGCGGATAAGTCGGATCGTAGCCATGTCGTTCTGTGAGCCAAGGAGTTGATTTAT
This sequence comes from Christensenellaceae bacterium, assembly GCA_045542055.1. Classification (GTDB taxonomy): domain Bacteria; phylum Bacillota; class Clostridia; order Christensenellales; family Borkfalkiaceae; genus UBA1259. The sequence goes on from JAZQKH010000053.1 coordinate 42,086, forward strand.
GACATTGTCTTCCTAAGACCGCTT
>JAZQKH010000054.1:0-70079 GCA_045542055.1 Christensenellaceae bacterium
CACATCGACGGGGAGGTTTGGCACCTCGATGTCGGCTCGTCACATCCTGGGGCTGAAGCAGGTCCCAAGGGTTCGGCTGTTCGCCGATTAAAGTGGCACGCGAGCTGGGTTCAGAACGTCGTGAGACAGTTCGGTCCCTATCCATCGTGGGCGTAGGATATTTGAGAGGACTTGTCCCTAGTACGAGAGGACCGGGATGAACGCACCGATTGTGCACCTGTTGTCGCGCCAGCGGCATGGCAGGATAGCGAAGTGCGGACGAGATAAACGCTGAAAGCATCTAAGCGTGAAACTCACCTCAAGATAAGATATCCCATAACGTAAGTTAGTAAGACCACTTAAAGACAATGAGTTTGATAGGTCGGGGGTGTAAGTACAGCAATGTATTGAGCTAACCGATACTAATAGGTCGAGGGCTTGATCTCAGAAATGAGATTAGAGCGAATTTATTAACAAACTTCAAACTATACTAAGATTTAGCCAAGGGCTTAATACTTTGATTAAAAAAATCTATGCAGTTGTGAATCTACCGTGTAAAGAGATTGACGGAGATACAAAAAGATGGTATACTAAAAGTATACTAAGAAGATATTACAAGGCTAAGCCTTTTAATATACCATTGCGGTGACGTTAGCGGTGAGGTCCCACCTGTTCTCATACCGAACACAGAAGTTAAGCTCACCAGCGCCGACAATACTTGACTGGCGACGGTCCGGGAAAATAGGTAGTTGCTGCATCCATTAAAATACGGCTGAATAAGCCGTAATATTGCCCCTTAGCTCAGTCGGTAGAGCATTCGGCTGTTAACCGAAGTGTCGTCAGTTCGAGTCTGTCAGGGGCAGCCAAACAAAAAGCGAATCACAAAAGTGGTTCGCTTTTTTGTTGCGCTATTGTCCCAACAGCGCTAGGAACTGACGAACAACTTGCTATTGCAAGTTGTAGTCGTCGACACTTGTCCGTTCGTTTTACTCACTACCAAGGGTGTGTTGCACGGTGTAATAATTTTTATACGGTGTCAAAAAAAGGGGCAACCCACAAACACGAGTCTGTCAGGGGCAGCCAAAAAGAAAAGCATCCAAAATGGGTGCTTTTCTTTTTGATTACTAATGGTTTGGACTGACGACACTTTGTAACAACAGTTGAATTTATGAGGCTGTTCAACTGGCCGACACGTTAAAAAAACAGTCCAGTGGACTGTTTTTAGTCAAAGGCGGGCACGAATAGTGCCCCGTGAGTGTCATCAATGTGTAGTTTGCCCCCGGGGAGAACTGAACGAGTAATTTTTGCCATTCCAAAAACACATCGTCAACACTTGTCTGTTCGTTTTACTCACTACCAAGGGTGTGTTGCACGGTGTAATAATTACATAAACAGTGTCAACAAAGGGGACAACACACAAACACGAGTCTGTCAGGGGCAGTCATCTTGCACTTACAAAATAGCTGTAAGTAGCAAAAAAGACGAGATTTATTGGGGTCTCGTCTTTTTTATTCATTAAAGACTGCATAAAAGAGTATAAAACGGAATATTTATTCAATCAAAACATTGGACAAAAATGATGCGTTTTAGAGCTGTCTTTTTGCCATTTTCCAGGACAAGTAGGTTATGAACTGAAACAGCAACTTAAAATTCGACAGTTGCGGAAAAATATATCGACAACTGCGTATATAAAGCGATTGAAAAAAATTAAAATTTTTGATATAATTATGATAAATAAAAAGTAAAGGATTTACTAATGATTATAGATGAAAGAAAAACGTTGATACTTCAATATAATTATGAAAAAAGCGAATGGGAAGACATTACTAAGCGGGTTCAATGGTTTGAGGAGCAAAACAATGCGTGTAGAATAAAATATGTTGGGAATAATACTTTTTATTGGAAAAGCTGGAGAGATTTAAAAATCCTTGATAACCCTAAAAGTTTGGATTTGACGGGAAAGATTCTTTATTGCGATAAAGTTCCAATGTATGGATTATCGCAAGTATTATTATTTGAGACGTATGTCAAATTGTTTTATGCAACAAAGTTTACTAAACTAGTTAAAAAAAGCGATATTAAGATCGTTTCGGATATTACCGAAAGTAGAGAGATTAAGAATTTAATAGAATATTTAAAGGAAATTGCGGTGTTGATGCCGACTGAAGATGGACATAATTTTCTTTTAAATCAATTAGATAAATTGACAGTTTTGGAAGATTCTGTATTAGGAAAGTTTTTACAAGGGAAATTAGGTAAGACTAAAGATAATAAAGTAATAATCTATCCTTTTGATACAAATGCATCACAAAGAATTGCCATTAAAAGAGCAATAGAAGAAGATTTATCTATTATACAAGGACCGCCAGGAACAGGAAAAACGGAAACAATACGTAATATTGTGGCAAATTATGTTGCTAGAGGCGGTGCTGTTGCGGTAGTTTCAGGAAACAACGAAGCAACTAGAAATGTTAAAGATAAATTCGAATTGACAGGTTTTGGATATTTAAATGCGTTTTTAGGAAATGCAAAAAATATAGAAGCCTTTTTTAAGGATGAACAAATCCCCATAGAAATAATTGAAAAAGCAAATAAATCCAATAGCGCTCGTCGTTTAATGGAAACAAATAATGGAGTTGATACGTATTTACAATATAGTTTGGATGTTGCAAAAGCAGTACAACTTATAAATGAATATGAAGTAGAAAAAGAAATTAACGACGCTGAATATCAGATTAAGGAAAGAAAGGTACCTAAAGTATTATTAAACAAAAAATACACTAGCGTCAAGTTGCTAGAATTAGTTTCAGTATTGGAGTCCTTGCCAGAAGAAAAAATAACAGGATTTTTTAATAGGATAAGATTTTTATTTAGATTCGGTATTATAAAATTAAAAGAAATTGCACAATACAAAGAGGATTCTATTGAATACTTAAAGAATAAATATTACGGCGTAAAAATTTCAGAACTTGATAAAGAAAAAAAAGCGAAACAGAATTTTGTCGATTCAAATAAGTTAGTAGATTTAATTGGAGAGCAAAAAGAATTATCATTGAGTATTTTCAAGGCTTGTTTGCAAGAAAGATATAATGGTTTAAATGATGGTATTTTTTCTGTAAAAGATTACAGATTGAATTTTGATGCCTTTACAAAACGATACCCCATTATTTATAGCACAACTCACGCAATAAGAAGTTGCTCAGGTGAAAATTATTTATATGATTGTGTTATTATTGACGAATCGAGTCAGGTTGATTTGATTAGTGCTGTAATAGCGTTTTCTGTGGCAAAAAAAGTTGTTTTGGTTGGCGATGAAAAGCAATTGCCACACGTTGTTAAATCTCAATTGTTGCCGATTTTAACTAGTATTTTTTCAAGATATAAGTTAGATAGCTGTTTTAATTATGCTAAAAATAGTATTTTGAGCTGTGTATTGAAGAAAGAAAAAAACATAGTTTCAACTCTTTTGAATGAGCACTATAGATGTGATCCACAAATCATAGGTTTTTGCAACAAAAGATTTTACAATGGCGAATTAGTTGTTCGCACCCCACACAATTTAGGAAATGGCGTAACGATAATCTCTCACGGATCTCATTTTGAAAGAAATAGGGCAAATGAACGACAAGTCGATATTATTGAAAAGGAAATAATAGAAAAATTACCTACAAGTCAAACGGGAATTATCGCGCCATACAATAATCAAATAGAATTACTAAATAGTCGATTTGGAAATCTTGGTTATGTTATTGATACGATACATAAATTTCAAGGCAAAGAAAAAGATTATATTATTATGTCTACTGTAGCAAATAAAATTAAATTCTATGAAGACGAAGAACAAATTGATTTTTTAAATAATCCAAATCTTATAAATGTCGCTATATCGAGAGCAAAAAAGCGATTGTATATTTTAGCGAGTGAAGAAGTGTTGAGTCAAGAAGGTTCAATATTAAGAGATTTATCTAAATACTATGAGTATTATTGCAATGAAACCAAAGTGCTAAAGACGAGCGTTTTTTCTGTGTTTGACTTAATGTATGATGATTATGCTCCGATATTGGAGAAAACAAAAAAAGAACTTTTAAATATTTCTAATTTTTCTAGTGAGAATATAATAGCGACGGTTATTGATGAGATTTGTAAAAGTGGAGAGTATGGTGCATTAGGATATAAATTTAACTATCCATTGAAATATGTTATAAAAATAAACACTTTAACAGATTTAGAAGATATTAAGTTTGTATCAAACATAAATACTCATTGTGATTTTGTCATCTATAATAAACTTAATAAAGAAATTGAAATGGTTGTAGAAGTTGACGGCAGTCAGCATAGAGAAGAATGTCAAGCAAAGAGGGATAGAAGAAAAGATAGGTTACTTGAAAATGCAGGGATTAAAATTTTGCGTTTATCTACAACAACAATTGAGTGTAAAGAAAAAATAATTGAAAAGTTGATTACTACTAGACAAGATTAAGAATTGTTACAATATGATGAAATATAACTTGTTGACAGCCTTTTTGTAAGTGTAAGCCATCTTGCACTCATAAAAAAGCTGTAAGTAGCAAAAAAGACGAGATTTATTGGGTTCTCGTCTTTTTTATGCATTAAAACCGCATAAAACGATATAAAACGGAATATTTATTCACTCGAAAAGTTGGACAAAAACGTTATAGTTTAGAGCTGTATTTAGTGGAAATTTTTATTTTGATTTTGGATAGTTTTTTTTAGGAATATTTTTGTAGGGTATTACCGTATGGACGGGTAAATTTTTAGCAAGTAAAGTAATTTCTTTTTTAAGTTCTTCTATAATTCTTTCTTTTTCGGTGGTATAGTTGGCAGTGCTATCAAACTTTATAGGCTTGCCGTAAACCACTTTTTTTAGTTTTGGGGCAATATAAGCAGGGGTAAAGGTAATTTCCTTTTTGGTCGATTTATAGTAGAAGCGTGCTACGTCAACGAAGTTTTTTTGAAAGTCGTTAATAATCTCATTATACTCTGTTCTTCCCTCTGGGAAAATAACCACGTTATTACCTTCGCCGAGTTTTTTAACTGTATTTCTGAAGGTTTTTGTTATCCTTATGTCCTTATATACGGCTATGCCCTTTGCATTTTTGAAAATATAGGCGCCAAGTGGTGCTATAATGAAAGAAAGCCCTTTATAAAACCAAGCAACGCTTTTTGGTTTTAAACGCCAAAAGTCTTCGTAGGCGTAACGTGGGAATTCTTTTACAGAAAGCATTTCGCCAGTTAGCCAAATAAAAGTGTTGTTTGGCATATACGCTTCCGCAACGATAGGTCCGTGCATTTGTGCGTGGTTGCCAATAATTATAGTGGGTTCGCTTGGCAAATTTTCAACCCCCGTAAACTCTGGGGATTTGTAAAAAAGCTTTACTATGCCTTTTATGATTTTGAATAATATTCCTTGCTTTTTCATTAAATTTCTTTTATCCAACAGCGACGGCGTTTGTGCTGGCGAACGTCATCAAAATTTTTCCATAGACTTTGCACGTCTTTATTCGTTTCAAGTTCAGGCCCGGTTTCGCAATACTTTATTCCGTTTTCAATGCAAACGTTAAGCATCTCGTTAATTAAAATTAGGGGGATACCCTGCTTTTGATACTCTGGCTTAATCGCTACGAAAAACATTTCAAGCGTGTCGTTTTTACCTTGAAGTGCCTTTAACAACCTAAACACACCAAACGGAAACAACTTACCGTTAGATTTTTTAAGTGCTTTTGCAATTGACGGAACTAACACGGCAAACGCTATAATCTCGCCCGATTTATTTTTGATGGACATTATGTATTTAAGGTTCATCATTGAAACGTTGTCTTTAATGGCTTTGTGGATAACCGCATCAGTTAGCGGAACTGTACCGTATAAAATTGAAAAAGCATCATCGATAACTTTGAAAGCCTTGTACGCATCCTTTTCTAAAACCTTGCGGTCGGTATATTTAACCAAGTCATAATCAAGGTGTTTTGATAAGTAGGCGTTAAGTTTTTCTAGTTTGGCATTAATTTTTTCGGGAACTTTAAGTTGGAACTCAACCCAATCTATATCCTTTTTAAGACCAAGCCTTTCCATATGTTGAACATAGTAGGGGAAGTTGTAAAAGGTTATTGACATATTGAGCTCGTCAAACCCTTCAACGAGCATGCCTTCGTGGTCCATATCGTGAAAGCCGATAGGCCCTACGATTTCATTATGCCCAAACGATTTGCCCCATTTAAGTATTTCGTCAAACAACGCTTTTGAAACTTCAAAATCGTCAATAAAATCAAATCTTGTAAACCTAATGCGGTTTTGCGCCCATTTTTCGTTGGCTGCACGGTTTATAATACCGCCTATTCTACCGACTATTTTGTTATTGCGATATGCGAGTAATAATTTTACGTCGCAATACTCGAAGGCAGGGTTTTCTTCCTTAGTGAAAGTTGAAATCTCGTCAACCGTTAGAAATGGAACGTAGGCGGGAACTTTCTTGTACAAAGCATTTGGGAATTCCACCCATGCCTTAAGCTCTTTTTTACAGGTAACTTCTTTAATAATTAAACTCATAGTAATTTTTTGTTATATTTTAATCCTTAAATAAATTCTATAATAGATTTTCCGTTAATTCTTTTAGTAACCAATAGCCCCATAGTGCCAGGACCACAGTGGGCGCAAACGTTGATAGGAACTATGCCTTTTACAACCTTTTGCTCACCTATTTTATTTTGAACGTAATCATAAACGTAATTATACGATATTTCGCTAACGTCAAAACTAACTATGCTATAATCGTAATTGCTTGGCGGAAATTTAACAACGAATTCATCTGCTCTTTGAGTGAAATATTGTTTTACCTTTCTAGTCATTTCGGCTTTTTCAAGTTTACCGTCGACTAAGTATATTACGGGCTTTATGCCGATAGTGTTACCTATCAAAGCAATTGCGGGTGATATCCTACCCCCGTTTTTAAGAGCGGTTAAGTTTTCAGGAATAAACACCACCATATCGCTATTTTTTCTATCTTCCACCGTTTTAACTATATCTTCAACAGAACTGCCGTTTTGTGCCATTTCGTACGCTGTAAATACCTGCGCAAGCATAGCAACAGAGAGCCCAAGCGAGTCGATAACCGTAACTTTGCCCTTAAAATTTGTTTTTGCTACGTTGGAAAACAAATCGTTCATTGAAGATAGCTTACTTGATATCGTAAAGTGAATAACGTGGTCGTAACCTTTTTCAAAAAGCTTTTCAAAATATTCAATAACTTCGCCAAGCGGGGGAGTTGACGTTTGTATTTTTTTATTTGAACGCATAGCGTCTTTAAGCTGGTCTTGATTGATGGTAACACCGTCTAAATACTCTTCTCCGTCAATAATAACGTTTAAAGGAAAAACGCTTATGTCGTATTTTGCTAACGATACGTAATTTATCAAACAAGAAGTGTCAGTAGAAATTAAAACCTTCATAAATCCTCTCCATTTCATCCTAAATATTTAGTAAAAAAGCGTATGCGAAATACAGTATAAATTATACAAAAAAGAAATTATTTTGTCAATCGAATAAATTTCTGACAAACTTATTTGCAACTTTTAAGGTTGAATATTGAAAAAAGTGTGCTATAATATATTTAAAACTATTAGGAACTGTTTATGCAAAAGATTATAGAGCAAAAACTTAAAGAAATTGAGCAAAGGGAAAATATAAGGATATTGCACTGCGTAGAGTCGGGGAGTCGTGCGTGGGGGTTTGCTTCGCCCGATAGTGATTACGACGTACGCTTTATTTACGTGCGCCCAAAAGACTTTTATTTACGTTTAGATAAAACTCGTGACGTTATAGAGTGGCAATTAGACGACACGCTTGATATTAACGGTTGGGACGTTCAAAAGGCATTGCAGTTGCTTTATAAATCTAACCCAACGTTATTTGAGTGGAATAGTTCGCCAATCGTATATAAGACCACTAAAGAGTGGGAAGGTATTTCGCAAACAATAAATAAGTATTTCGTTGCTAAGTCTGGGCTTTACCACTATCTAAGCACGGCAAAAGGTAATTACAGGGAATACTTTAAGGGGGAAACGGTAAAATTCAAAAAATATTTTTACGTACTGCGACCAATACTTGCGTGCAGATGGATTTTAGCAAAAGGCACGCCACCGCCGATGCTTTTTAAGACTTTAATGGACGAATTTTTAGACCAAGAAATATTGCCAGACGTGTTAAAACTGCTTGACTTAAAAATTAATTCACCCGAAGTTACGGAAGGTAAACGCTTTGGTGCGATTAACGACTATTTTGACCGCAGTATTTGCGAGATAGAGCAAGCAATCAATGATTTACCCGATAGGCACGGACAAGGTTGGAATGAGTTAAATGCGATTTTTGCTAAATTGCTATCTTAAAACCTTTACAAATCGTGGATAAAGTTGTATAATCAAGTTGAAATTAAAAAATATACTATCAAGGAGCAAATAACGATGAAATTAATTATTAAAGATAATTACGACGCAATGAGCACTTGGGGTGCTGAACATATTGCTAACGCTATCAACAATCACAAAGAAGACCGTCCTTTCGTTCTCGGCTTGCCAACCGGCTCTTCACCACTTGGCGTTTATAGAAAGCTTATTGAAATGAACAAGGCTGGCAAGGTTACCTTCAAAAACGTTGTTACCTTTAATATGGATGAATACGTAGGGCTTCCTAAAGACCACGACCAAAGTTATTGGTATTTTATGCACGATAACTTCTTTAATCATATCGATATTCCTGCTGAAAACATCAACATTTTAGACGGTATGGCTGAAGATTTAGAAGCAGAGTGCAAGCGTTATGAAGACAAGATTGCTTCATATGGTGGCATCGATTTATTTATGGGCGGTAGCGGTGTTGACGGACACATTGCATTTAACGAACCATTTACTTCTTTAACTTCAAGAACGGGTATTCGTGCTCTCACTGAAGATACTTTGATAGTTAATTCACGTTTCTTTGATAACGACGTTAATAAAGTTCCCAAGACTGCACTTTCAGTTGGTGTTGGTACGGTTTGTGATTCTAAGCAAGTTATGCTATTAATCAGCGGTCACAATAAGGCACGTGCTTTAAGGCACTGCGTTGAAGGTGGCGTTGACCACGCTTGGACCATTAGCGCACTTCAAATGCACAAAGACGGCATTATCGTTTGTGACGAGCCTGCTTGTGGCGAATTAAAGGTAGACACCTACAAATACTTTAAGGAAATCTATAAGAACGAAAAATAATCTGCAAAAAGCAAACAAAAAGCGAAGCGATATTACGCTTCGCTTTACTAATTAAAAGTATTAAAAGTTTTTTCGGAGTTAATGCCGTAAAAGAAAACGGTTAATTTAGAGAATTTATTGAAAAACAAATAAAAAATGATATTATTATAAAAAATGCAAAAGGAGAAATTATGGATTGGCAAGCATTGTTAAACACTGTGGTTAATTGGGCAACTAATACCGGTGTTAAGTTAATTATTGGTTTAATATTGTTGTTCGTATCTTTTAAACTTATAAACTTTTTCGCAAAAAAGATGACCAAGCGTAGCGAACAAAAAAAGGTAGACAAAACTATTTCTAGAACGCTTATTTACGTTTTTAAGATAGGCTTAAAAATTGTAGTTGCTATTTGTTTAGTGGGTTACGTGGGTATTGATACTAGCGGTCTTGCAGCGTTAGTTACCTCATTAGGCGTATGCGTTGGCTTGGCTGTAAACGGGGCTTTATCTAATTTAGCAGGAGGCGTAATGTTAATTTTAACCCGTCCTTTTAAGATTGACGATTATATTGAAGCCTGTGGCTACGGTGGGACGGTTGAAGAAATTCGCATTACACAGACTAAATTACGCACTCCAGATAATAAGGTGGTTTTTATTCCTAACGGAACGCTTTCTGCATCGGAAATAGTTAACTATTCTGAAAAGGATACACGCAGAATAGACCATAATTTTTCGGTTTCTTACGATACCGACTTTGAAAAGGCAAAGGCTATACTTTTAGACGTTTGTAAAAAGAACTCGCTTATATTAACTGACCCTGCACCTTTTATAAAGGTTAGCAAACACAACAATAGTAGCATTGATATTCTTACTAGAGTTTGGGTTAAGAGCGAAGATTATTGGACGGTGCATTTTGACCTATTAGAAAAGGTTAAAATAGCTTTCGATGAAAACGGCATAGAAATTCCGTTCGACCAATTAGAAGTAAACATAAAAAAATAAGCAAATAAATCTAAACAGGTTAAAAAGAGTCGTTAGTTAACGGCTCTTTTTTATTGCATTGAATAAAAAAAGCAGTTTTAATTATAAAAAGCAGTTAAATTATTAAAAAAACGCCCAATTGCTTGCAAAACGGGGCGTTTTTGTTTATTATAATAGATAAGGGTTTATTTTATGACTGTTAAAGAAACAACTATACGCAATGAATTAAAACATTATATACCTTTGGACGACAAGCTTTCGCAAACGGACAAAAAGCGATTGCTCGATTTGGACTACAATTCTTTAGGCGAGTGGGCAAAGACCGTTTACGATTATTTTTATAGCCACGTAGACGAGTGCGGAAACGCAATTTCTATAAATCAATTTTTCGATTTAACTGACTGCGACCACGAATACTATAAAAGGGTAGATAAGGTTTTTATCGATAACCTTTTTGCTATGCAAAAGCCGTTGTTCTTTTTTGACGTTGACAATACGCTTACAGACGGCGGATTTTTAAGCGAGCAAAAGATAGATTTCATAAAAAACTTTTCTGAAAAGCACCGCATAATACTTACTACGGGCAAGACGTACGACTCTATTAGGGTTGTGGTAGACGCTCTCGAACTTTCTGGCAACTACGCAAGCTGTTTGAACGGCTCGGTATTAGTGGACAAGGGTGAATTTATACCGATAGAAAAAATCGGCAGTTACAGTGAAGATATAGTAAGGTACTTCGACAGTGCACCGTTTGATACGGTAGTTTATTATCCGGACAACATTAGGCTGGTTAAACCGCTTAGCGAGAGAAGTTTGGCACATTTAACCAAGTACAGTGAAGCCTATTTTGAAGAAGAAAAGTTGGACTTTGACAAGGTTGTGAAGGTGCTATTCTTTATATTCGACGATGAGCCGGATAGAGCAAGAAAGGAACAGATGGTTATTGATTACGTTCAAAACTATCCCGAACTAATCTGTATGCGAACGTCCGAAAATACTTACGAAATTTTGAAAAAGACTCAGCACAAGGGCAACACCGTTAAAATAATTTCAAAATTACTCGGCAACCATTACCGTGCAACTATTGGTGTGGGTGACAGTATGAACGACAGTCCGCTTCTTAGCCACGTTGGTAAGCCGTACGTAGTTGCTTCGGCAAGTGACGAACTTAAAAGTTTTGGCTACGACGAGCTTGAAAAAAATCGTGACGTAGACGTAGTTAACTTAATTAAAAATTATACAAAAGGGGAAAAAGATGAATAATAAACTTGGCGATGCAATGGCGTTAATAATGCCTATACTTGGCGTTGTTATAACCATTTTTGCAGACATTGAAGACCAAATTACCAAGTGGGTTTTGCTTACCATACTTTTGGCGTTTATGCTTGCTTACTCTATTGCAAGCACCCTAAAGGGCAACAAAAACATATCTAATACACAGGTTCTTGACAAGAGCAGACGCTACACAAAGTACCTTATTAAGCTTGTTAAGACCAACGCCCGTGTTTTGGCAAAAGACTTTAACCTTACTGAACTTGCTGAAACGAAAAAGAAGATTTTTGAAGTTACTAAAAAGATAAACCGTTCTTATTCGGATAGCCGTGAAGCCGAACTTAACAAATTGATAGACGAAAAGAACGCTTTACTTGACAGGTACTATGACCAAAGCCACGGTTATGCCGACGCCGAACTACTTGAGACCAATAAACCTACTATAAAAATGGTTAAACTTGGTACTTTTGAAGAATCGCAAAAGGTGTTTAATTTAATATACGGCACGGTTAAGGATATGGAGCGAATTTTGCTTCAATTAGAGCAACACGAACTCCGTATTAAACTTGGCAAGTACGTTGTAAAATACAGTACGGATATTGATAAAACGATACACGCTTACGTGGACTATCTTGGTTGGACGTACGTTTTGCTTGGCGAGAACAAGAAGGGCTTCCAAGCAATACAAAACGGTCTGCACCTTATCGATTACAAAATTAACGTAAGCAAGGCGGGGCATCAAAAGTATTGTGAACTTAAAAAAGCAGGTGAGGAAATACCCCAATTAGTTGCTAAGCAACACGAAGATTACTGCGAATACGTTTTGCAAAAGGCACGTGCGCTTCGTCACCTTGGCACGACTTATTATACCTACCGCTCTTTTAAGGACAACTTCGTAAAGGATAACTTCAAAAAGGAAGAAATAGGCAAAAAGAGTCCGTGGAACTTTGAAAACACTGTAAACCCCTACGTTAAATACAAGTTAAAAGAAGGTCTTGACCTATTGCAAGAAGAAAGCGTTATAGAGTATTTTAACGAAACGATAGAAAAACGCAAAACGTACTCTAAAATGGTTTTCGGCATCAAGTATAACGACCTACTTTACGACTATTACGTTGCGGTTTATAAGAATATTCAGTCGATAGAAACCTACGTTCAAATAAGAAACCAACTTAATGTTCTGATTGAAGAAATCGACAAGTCAGAGTTTGACGATAACCACCGTTTAATTAAAATTCTTACCCTTAAAAACCAACTCAAGCACAAGATTTACAACCAACAAGACGAGTCTGGTATGAAGATTGAAGGGGCTGAAGAGTGGGATAAGCTTCTTGCAAAAGACCTTAAAACCATTGAAAAAGTGCTTAATCAAAACATTTATTTTGACGAAGCAATGGAAGTTTACGTTTGCCAAAAAATTCGTAAACTATACACTGATATAGAAAAGGTTTTTGATAAGTAATCGTAAAACCAAAAATACGGTACTTATAAAAGAGTGAAAAAATTTTTATGCAAATTATTGACGCAGAAAAAAGGACCTTTTACGGCAAGTTCGCAAGTTTTATAGGAATCGTTGCAAACGTAATTTTAGCCGTAGGTAAAATTTTGGTCGGTGTGCTTTTTGGCGTAATATCGTTAGTGGCTGACGGCTTAAACAACCTAACCGATTGCGGGAGTAGCGTGGTTTCTATGGTGTCGTTTAAACTTTCTGCTAAACCCGCCGATAAAGAACACCCCTTTGGACACGAGCGTATAGAGTATATTTGTTCGTTAGTTGTTGCCTTCATTATTCTAATAGTGGCTTTTGAAACGGCAAAAGAGTCGATAACCAAAATAATTAATCCCAGCCAACTAACTTTTTCAATATGGGTGGTTGTAACCCTGGGGGCTTCTATTATAGTCAAGTGCCTTTTGTTTTTGTATTATAGGGCGGTGGCAAAAAAGATATCGTCTTCAATATTGCAAGCCACTTCTGTTGACAGTTTAACCGACTGTATTTCTACCACCATAGTGCTAATTGCAGTGCTACTTGGCAAGTTTGCCGGCATAAACGTTGACGGCTATGCGGGTACGGTGGTGGCGTTATTTATAGCCTACTCTGGTATTGGGGTGCTAAGGGAAGTGTTTTCTACCCTAATAGGTAAAGCGCCTGACGACGAATTGTTTTGCCGTATCAAGCAAAAGGTTTTATCTTACGAAGGTGTTTTGGGTGTGCACGACCTATCGGTGTATTGCTACGGACCTAACAAGTATTTTGCCAGCGTACACGTAGAAGTTGACGCTAAGATAGACGTTTTAATTTCGCACGAGTTAGTTGACAAAATAGAAAAAGATATATTCGAGTCAGACGGCATAGTGTTAACGGGGCATTTAGACCCGATAGTAACTGACGACCAACGGGTAAACGACCTGCGTGTTAAGGTTGAAGATATCGTTGCAAGTATAGACCAAAGGTTTACCGTGCACGACTTTCGCATGGTGTTTGGCGAAAACCGTACCAACGTGTTGTTTGACGTTGCTATCCCGTACGACACCAAACTGACTAAAGAGCAAATTAAAAGTCTAATAGAAGAACAGTTGGTTTTAATAAACCCAACCTATTGCCTTGTAGCAACCATAGAACCGTGTATATAAGGCGGCTAAACAAACCACTAGCAAACTAAAGCATATAAAAACGATAACGGCGTGCCTGTGATTTGGGGTGCAGACTCATAAAAAAATTTGCAAAAACATATTGATTATTTAAATATAAAATGATATAATACGCCTAAGAAAACAAAATTAAAAGGAGACTATGTATGAAAAATTATGCTAAAATTTTAACCGCAATGCTACTTGCAATTTTAATGGCGTTCTCTATGACGGCTTGCTCAACCTTTGGTAAGGTAGAAAAGGCACTTAACGAAATTGGCTACGTGGCAATGCAATCTGACGACCAAGCGGAAGACGTTGAAAATGAAAGTGACGTCGATGAAATAGAAGCGCACGTATTTAGCAATGCAGACAGTTTAGGTTTAACCGAAGGTCATAAATTAAATATTGTTTTGGTTTTTGAATTTAACGCAACCGAAGATATGCTTGAGTTCTATCAAGATAGCGACACCTTGCAAGGTCTTGTTAAAGATATTCAAGAAGACGGTTCTGCAAAAGCTTTCTATGATGAATTAGTTGCAAAAGGTTATGCTAACGGCAACTGTTTGATAATTTCAACTAACCCGTTGCAAGCCCAAACCGTTCAAAACGCAATCAAAAATGCTTAATTAAAAAACAAAAAAAACGGCAGTTGCAAAACTGCCGTTTTATTTTGTTAAAATTTTTACTTTTTATCGTTGTTTTGCCTTATCAAAACTTAACAAGGCTAAAAATTTTTATTCCCACTCAATAGTAGCTATTGGCTTGGGTGACAAGTCGTAAAGTACACGGTTTACGTTATCCACTTCACTTAAAATTCTTGCGGTAATGTGTTGCAATAGTGCAAAGGGGATATCTTCAACAGTAGCGCTCATAGCGTCAGAACTGTTTACCGCACGTATGATAACGGGGTATGCGTCGAACCTTTGACCGTTTTTAACGCCCACGCTCTTAAAGTCCGGTACTGCGGTAAAGTATTGCCAAACCTTGCCTGCTAAACCGTTTTTGGCAAACTCTTCACGCAAGATAGCGTCAGACTCTCTTACGGCTTCTAATCTATCACGGGTGATAGCGCCAAGGCATCTTACGCCAAGACCGGGACCGGGGAAGGGTTGACGGAACACCATGCTGTCAGGTAAGCCTAAAGCCTTACCAACCAATCTAACTTCGTCCTTGAAAAGAAGTTTTATAGGCTCTACAAGTTCAAATTGCAAGTCTTCGGGAAGACCACCAACGTTATGGTGAGCCTTAACGCCGTCGCTTTCTAAAATATCTGGGTAGATAGTGCCTTGTGCTAAGAAAGAAATACCCTCAAGCTTTCTTGCTTCCTCTTCAAACACCCTAATAAACTCAGCACCGATAATTTTTCTTTTTTGTTCGGGGTCGGCAACGCCTGCAAGTTTATTTAAAAATCTATCAACTGCGTCAACGTAAACAAGGTTGGCTTGCATTTGGTTGCGGAACACTTCAACCACTTGTTCGGGCTCGCCTTTACGTAATAACCCGTGATTAACGTGCACGTTTACAAGATTTTTGCCAATAGCTTTTATTAATAGGGCTGCGACTACCGAACTGTCAACACCACCAGAGAGTGCTAGCAACACCTTCTTATCGCCAACTTGTGCACGTATTTGTGCAACTTGGTCTTCGATAAATGCGTTTGCAAGTTCAAGATTGGTAATTCTTTTCATATTCTCAGGACGAACGTTAGAACTCATATATTTTCTCCAAAACGTATTCTGCCATTTAGCAGTAGAATTTATATCTAAATTATAAACTCAGTAAAGGAAAATGTCAATAATTATGCTAAGGTCATTATATAAAATTCTTTTATATTTGTGATAAATTTTTTATAAATCTTAAAAAAAGTGTGCACAAACCCAACAAATGCGCATTTAAGGCACTTTTATTCTAAAAACAAATTGACAATAACGTCAAGGAGTGTTAAAATTTATCCGTATAATTATTTTTTTTAGGAGATACTATGAATCCTGCACTTATACCCGAAACGTTTGGAACTATGGTGTTTAACGATAAGGTTATGGAAGAACGCTTGCCTGCTGAAGATTATAAGGCAGTGCGCTATGCTACTGAAAACGGCACTCCGCTTTCCGTTAAAACCGCTAAGGCAGTTGCCGAAGCCATGAAGACTTGGGCAATCGAAAAGGGTGCAACCCACTTTACACACTGGTTCCAACCTATGACGGGCATCACGGCTGAAAAACACGATAGTTTTATTGAACCTACCGAGAACGGCGGGGTTATTATGAAGTTTTCTGAAAAGTCTTTGGTTAAAGGCGAGTCGGACGCTTCAAGCTTCCCCAGTGGCGGGCTTAGGGCGACCTTTGAAGCACGTGGCTATACCGCTTGGGACCCGACTTCTTATGCTTTCGTAAAAGACGGTAGCCTATATATTCCCACGGCGTTTTGTTCTTACGGTGGCGAAGCATTGGATAAAAAGACGCCACTTCTTCGCTCTATGGGTGCACTCAACAAACAAGCCGTTAGAATTTTAAAACTTTTTGGTAACAAAAAAGTTAAAAACGTTATACCTACCGTAGGTGCAGAGCAGGAATATTTTTTAATTGATAAAAAGGTTTATGAAAAACGCTTAGACTTAGTTCATTGCGGAAGAACGCTTTTCGGCGCACGTCCGTCTAAGGGGCAAGAGCTTGACGACCACTATTACGGCTCTATTAAGCCTAAAGTTGCAAGTTTTATGAAGGAAGTTGACGCTGAACTTTGGAAGCTTGGTGTTTACGCAAAAACTAAGCATAACGAAGCAGCACCTAGCCAACACGAACTTGCTTGCGTGTATACTTCGGCAAACCTTGCCACCGACCATAATCAACTAACTATGGAAATCATGAAGACGGTTGCAAGCAAATACGATATGGTATGCCTACTACACGAAAAGCCCTTTAAGGCAGTTAGTGGCAGTGGTAAGCACAACAACTGGTCGCTTTCAACCGACACCGGTGAGAATTTGTTTGAACCGGGTGAAACCCCCGCTAAAAACGCACGTTTCTTATTGTTTTTAATGGCAGTTATAAAGGGTGTTGACGAATATCAAGACCTTTTAAGAATTTCTATTGCATCTGCCGGCAACGACCACCGTTTAGGTGCAACCGAAGCACCGCCCGCTATCATTTCTATTTATCTCGGCGAAGAATTAGAAGAAATCTTAAAAGCACTTGAAGAAGGTAAAACATATTACGCTAAAGAAAAATCTGTTCTTAAAACGGGCGTATCCGTGTTGCCACCTATACCAAAGGACTCTACTGACCGAAATAGAACTTCGCCCTTTGCATTTACGGGTAACAAGTTTGAATTCCGTATGGTTGGCGCACCAACAAACATTGCTTGCCCCAACTTTATACTCAACACAATCGTTGCCGAAGAACTTGCTTGTTTTGCCGACGTATTGGAAAAGGCTGAAGATTTCGACGCAAGTCTTAACGAACTTTTAAGAAAGACTATAAAAGAGCATAAGCGTATCATATTTAGTGGCAACAACTACACTGCAGAGTGGGAAAAGGAAGCCAAGGCACGTGGGTTATCTAACCTTAAATCTACTGTTGACGCACTTCCACGCTATATGGACAAGCCCAACGTTGAACTTTTTGAAAAGCACGCCGTATTGTCGGCTAGTGAAGTTCACTCTCGTATGGAAATATTGCTTGAAAACTACGCAAATACCGTTCGCATAGAAGCCGTTACCGCATTAGATATGGCAAGAAAGGAAATAGTCCCCGCCGTAATAAAGTATCAAACTTTCCTACTTAAAGAGATTAAAGAGAAGTCTAAATACGGCAATCTTAAAGCAAACTTAGAACTTAAAATGGTTAAAAAGATTTCCGACCTTGCCGACAAGTTCTCTGATAGTTTAGACGCCTTGGAAGCCGACCTTTTAGACTACGACCGTTCCGGTACGGCGTTAGACAAGGCTAAGTTCTGCAAGGAAAAGCTTTTAGAAGATATGGAAGGTTTAAGAAAATACGCCGACCAAATGGAACTTCTAACCGGCAAGGAATTCAGTCCGTTCCCAAGTTACGAAGATATTTTATACGGTATTTAGTTGTTAACTACCTATTAAAAACAAAAGGAAAAGCACCTATGTGGCGTAGTGATAGGGATTTATCACTACGCCATTTTTATTTTTAAATAAACGGGTTTCCCGTTTGGTTTATCTCAAAATTGCAATTTATGGCAATTTTCTTTACCTGCTTCAATTTTACCCTATTTTGTGGCAAAAATTCTTTTACAAAAAATTTAACAATGTTTTTAATATGACTATAACTGTCATATTTTACAATTTATAATAGTATTAACTCTTGAAAATAAGGTGAGTTTTTGATATAGTAAACAAAAGGAGTCGAAAAACTATGCCAATAATTTGGACAAACGATAAGGATATGTATAATAAAACGAAAGAATGTTTTAATAAATTTGATAACATTCAAGCATTTTTTGATATACAAAACGCCATATATACAGAATATTGGGAATCAAAAGGTGGAAAATTTGAAGGTGATAATACGCTGTCTTTTGGTGATGACCAAATAGATAATATTGCATATGATAGTGAAACAAAGAAAGCAACCGTTAGAATTTTTTGTCGTATGCCCTTTGAAAGAGAGTTTAGGGGTAAACTTTGTAAACACATTTTTTTTGTGTTTGATTTTGAAGATGTGGAAGAGTTTCGTTGTGATATTGCGCCAGAGTATTACATACAAGATTTGTTTATACAACAAGATAAAAACGGACGATTTGTTATTGAATTTGAAGGGGTTGACTTAACTTTCTCTTTTACTAAAGGAAAAGCAAATCGATGGTGGATGGAATAACTAAATAAAAGTGGTATGCAATTTGCATACCACTTTTAATTTTAAATCCCTATGACTATTGCGGTTATGTTTAGGTGCTTTTTTGTTGTAAGTTTATAGATATTCAATTTTTACGTTGGGTGAGTATGCAAATGCGTCGCCGTCAATATTGCAATCTTTTTTTACTGCTACAATCATTAGGTTGGGGCAGTTAGCAAAAGCGTTATAGCATATATCGGTTACGCCCGGCAATTCTGCCGATAACAAGTTTGCACAACCATTAAAACAGTCGTATTGAATTTCGGTTAGACTTTTTGGGGCTATAAAGTGTTCTATTGAAGTTTCCCTAAACGCACTGTCGCCCAGCGTGGTTATTTGCGTTTTACTTATATCTACCTTTCGTAGTGCCGTGCACCCTGCAAAACCACCCCTTATGCTTTTTAGCGTAGATGGCAAGATAATTTCTTGCATTTTTTCTACACACTCGTCGCTATAGCAAAATTCAAAATTTATTTCGGTTATGCCTTCGGGAATTACCATTACGGAAGATACGTTGTTTACCCCCATAACCACCTTGCGTGTGCCAAGATTTAATACCTTGTAATCATCAATATTGCCTTGTGGGATAGTAGGCTTTGTTTCTATTGGTTTTACAATGGATTTTGTTTGAATTTTAGGCGTGGGTTTAGGCTCTGGTTTTGGCTCTGGCTTAATTTCTGCCTTAGGCGTTGGTTTAGGCTCTGGTTTTGGCTTAGTCTTTTTAACCGTCTTTTTTTGTGTGGCGGTTGGCTTAACGGTGGTCGTAACAGTGGGCTTTATCACCGGCTTTGCAACTGAATTTTCGGTAGATTCTAATTTACTGCGCAAAGCGTTTATCATTACGTCGGTGTATTTAAATTTAGGTAATTCTAAATTTTCCCATAATGCATTTACCGTTTTTGCATCTGACCCTGAAGAAACTTTTATGCGGGCAATAGCAAAAGCGTCCACAAACACACCTAATTCGTCCTTTCGTTCGTACGTGCGATAAAAGTATTTGCAGTACAGTTGCAAAACTCTTTTATAAGCGTCAAAGCAACCGCTTAAAAGATTTTTTCGCTTATCTAAAAACTTACCAACGTAGTAATAAATACCCTTTCCGTTTTTAGGTATAAGTAAAAATTCTTCGTTTTTAGAGGCTTTTACTATGGCGTCTTTTTTGGCAAGAATTTTTTGGACCATTTCTTTGTCTTGCCAAGTATAACTCGTTCCGTAAACGCCGTTTTTTTCAAGTTCGTTCAAAAGACGCTCAATAAAAACCACCAAAACTTCGTGCAGTTGCATATAGTGGCTTATTAAGGAGTTAACGTCAACTTCTCTCATTGCGCTAGCAGCAACTAATAGGTCTAATAGCTCTGGTTCTTTTAAAGTATTTATAAACTCCCACGTTGGTTGCATTATAATATCGCAACTGAACGGGTCGATAAATTCATCGGCAAGGCGGTCGTTAAACCCCGCATTTGCCCATCTTTGCACCATAAAACGCCTTGTTTTATGAAGTTGCAAATCATACGCTCTTTCTGCATCGCCAAGTTTTATTCTGGTATCGTGCAAATCTAAATAGAACTTTATATAAATAAATAATTTTTGGCTTAAGCTATTGCTAAGCGGAAAGCGTGATTCCATACTCATATTTTTCACCTCTTATATTTGTAATCAATTTATTTTTTCAGCCTTAAACACGTTTGCAACACCGCCACTAACGGTAAACTTAAAGTTGTATCCGGCAAAGGCTACGCCGTACTCTCTGCCGTCGTCTTGATAACTCGGTCGGGGGTCGTCGGCAATAATTTCTATAAGCGTTTGGCGTTTTGGTTGTGGCAAAACTTCTATAACGCCGTCGCTAAATTCAACCTTAATTTTGTAATTGGTAAACTGTTCTGAAAACCCACCCACTGCGTCGCTATGGCAATCGGCACTCGGTATATACGGCTTTATATCGTATATGGGTGTGTTGTCCAACAGGTCGACGCCACTTACTATCAAAACACTTCCGTAGGGGGTGCTTTCAACACCTTCAAGTTTAACGCTACTAAGTCCAAGTTTATTGGGCCTAAAGGGCGAACGGGTGGCAAACACGCCAACCCTAACGTTTCCGCCAAGCCTTGGTGGGCGAACGGTGGGTGAATTAGGCTCACGCTCTACACCGCTAAACCCAAATATTAACCAAAGGTGTGTGTAATCTTGTATGCCTTTAATATAAGATGGGTCTTTAAAGTCCTTAGTAAAAACTATTTTGCCCGTAGCCGAAGGCGCTCTGCCACTTTGGCGTGGTATGCCAAACTTTTCAGTAAAGTCGGTGCGAATATGCGCAACGGGGGATATTTTTATGGTATTTTTATCGTTCATAATGGTATTATAACATTTATTGGCAAAAAATGTATTAAATTTTAAAAATATATATTGAAAAGTATGTTTTATTGTGTTAAAATACATAAAAATAATTAAAAATTAACAGCCTTATTATTAGGCTACTATCAAAAGGAGAAATAAAAATGGCAAAAACCAAATATTCCGGCACTCAAACCGAAAAGAACTTAGAAGCCGCTTTTGCTGGCGAATCTATGGCAAGAAACAAGTATACGTATTTTGCTTCAAAGGCTAAAAAAGAAGGCTTTGAACAAATTTCAGCATTGTTTTTAAAGACTGCTGATAACGAAAAAGAACACGCTAAATTGTGGTTTAAGGAACTTAACGGCATTGGCGATACCGCTCAAAACTTAGAAGCCGCCGCTGCGGGTGAAAACTACGAGTGGACTGATATGTACGCTAACTTTGCTAAGGTTGCCGAAGAAGAAGGCTTTCATGAACTTGCTACTAAATTCCGTTTAGTTGCCGCTATTGAGAAACATCACGAAGAAAGATATAAAGCACTTCTTGCAAACGTTGAAAAGGCTGAAGTTTTCGCTAAGGAAGAAACTAAGGTTTGGGAGTGCCGTAACTGCGGTCATATTTTCGTTGGTACACAAGCACCTGAAGTTTGCCCGACCTGTGACCACCCTAAGGCATACTTTGAAATTCACGCTGAGAATTATTAATACGTTTAAGACTTTATTAAGCCCTGCTACGCAGGGCTTAAAATTTTGTCAAAAAAATCAAAAAAGGGGTTGAAATGCCGTCACCTATGTGATATAATTTTATGGATGAGTTTAGGGGGGGGACTATGGCAAAGGCATCCGTTAACTGTATATCCACTTGGCTACGCAACGACGTGGCAACTTTCTTAAACGCAATTTCAAAGGCTAATAGCCTTACTTTTTAAGTTCCTTATTTTAAGGGGCTTTTTTTGTGGGCTTATAAAAAAGAAAAATTTTATTGGAGGATTTTCACAAATGAAAAACGTAAATTTAGTTTACGGCGTGAAGGACAACCCTGGTATTTGGAAAACTATCGTGTTTGCTCTTCAACAAGTTCTTGCTATCTTAGCGGCAACAATCGTTGTTCCCGTTATCGTTGGCAACGGTATGAGTCAATCTGCGGCACTTTTCGGCGCAGGTGTTGGTACTATAGTGTACCTACTCTTCACCAAGTTTAAGAGCCCTGTATTCTTAGGTTCATCTTTCGCTTTTATCGGCTCTATGTGTGCGGCTTTCGCTGGTGCAACGAGCGCTCAAGCAGGCTATCTTGGCCTAATTATCGGTGCGGTTATGGCTGGTTTAGTATACGTTGTTATCGCCCTTGCGGTTAAGTTTGCCGGCGTTAATTGGATTGATAAGATTATGCCCGCTTCTGTTATCGGACCTACCGTTGCTATCATTGGTTTATCACTTTCGGTAAACGCTGTTGGCGACTTGTTTAAGGGTAGCGTTACCAAATCGGTTACCGATTACGTTGTTAACTTTGACGGTGCTATTCCTACCGTTGAAGCCGTTACTAACTTCGTTCCCACTGCAAACACTTGGATTTGCTTGCTCTGTGGCTTAGTTACCTTAGCAACCGTTATCGTATGTTCAGTTTACGGCAAAAAGATGATGAAGATTATTCCTTTCATTATTGGTATTTTGGCAGGTTACGCTGTTGCCGCTATCTTTACCGTTATTGGTCATCTTACTGAAAACGAAGCACTCTTAGTTATTAACTTTGGTTTGTTTAACGATATGAAATGGCTTCCTGAATTTACTTTTATTGAAGCGTTCAAGGGCTTTAAGGATATTGACGGTGCTTTCATCGGCACGGTTGCAGTTGCTTATATCCCAGTAGCGTTCGTTGTTTTTGCTGAACACTTGGCAGACCACAAGAACATTTCTTCAATCATCGGCACTGACCTTACTAGAGACCCCGGTCTTCACAGAACCCTTCTTGGCGACGGTATCGGCTCTATGGCTGGCGCTTTCTTCGGTGGTTGCCCCAACACCACTTACGGTGAATCAGTTGGTTGCGTAGCAATCTCTGGCAACGCTTCAGTAGTAACCATTTTAACCGCTGCTATCATTTGTATCATTTCTGCTTTCTTCGCACCGCTTATGACCTTGCTTGCAACTATTCCTTCTTGCGTAATGGGTGGCGTTTGCTTTACGTTATACGGCTTTATCGCAGTATCTGGTTTGAAGATGATTCAAAAGGTAGACCTTAACGAAAACCGTAACTTGTTCACCGTATCAGTTATTTTAATCGCTGGCGTTGGCGGTATGGTGCTTAACATCGGTGCGGTTACTATCACTTCTATCGCATGTGCACTTATTCTTGGTATCTTAACCAACATTTTAACTTCAAAGGCGGCTAAGAAAGAAGATGCTAAAGAAGACGCTGAATAATTCAACGTTTACAAAAAAAAATAAATAAAAGGCTAATTATGAAAGACTATAAAAACGTTCACATTTTAAGTCACCCTTTAATTAGGCATAAACTTGCTATTATAAGGGATAAAAACACAAACACTAAACAGTTCCGTGAAGTTATTAGCGAACTTGCAACGCTTATGGCTTACGAGAGTTTTAAGGACGTTCCAACCCAAACCATTACGGTTGAAACCCCGCTTGAGACGGTAGAACAAACTGTCGTTAAAGAAAACTCTATTGCAATCGTTCCAATACTCCGTGCAGGTTTAGGCATGGTTGACGGTATACTTTCACTTTTCCCTGCGGCAAAGGTAGGGCATATAGGTTTGTATCGTGACGAAACCACCTTTGAGCCCAAGGAATACTACTGTAAACTTCCCGTCGGTATTGACGAAAAGGTGGTTATGGTAGTCGACCCCATGCTTGCAACGGGTGGTAGTGCTTGCGACGCTATTTCAATGCTTAAAAAGCGTGGTTGCAAACAAATTAAGCTTATGTCTATAATCGGTGCGCCGGAGGGCGTTTCTAAGGTTGCTGAAACCCACCCCGACGTTGAAATTTACGTTTCAACACTCGATAGATGCTTAAATGAAAACTGCTATATTCTTCCCGGTCTTGGCGATGCAGGTGACAGAATTTTTGGAACTAAATAATAAAGATAAGCGCCCACCAAAACGGTGGGCGCAAATTTTTTAAAATATTTACCAAATAGTGATAAAAATTTTTAAATAATATTAAAATAGTTGCAAAAAACACCTTTGATATGGCATAATAAAAATATACATAGGAGTTTTTATGAGTAAATTATTTAAGACGCTAACACTTCTAATCGTGGCCCTGTTATGTTTTACTGCGGTGGCTTGTAATCCGCCCAATAACGGCGATAATCAAAGTAGCGCAGAGCTAGTTAATTACGAATACGAGTTAAACGGCGATGGCGACGGGTATATTTTAACGAAATATATTGGCGATAAAACGCTTACTAAGGTAACTCTACCTTCAAAAGCAAAGGGTAAACCCGTTACTGAACTTGGCAAAAACCTTTTTAGAAAAACTAATATCGTTGAAGTGGTTATGCCGGAAGAGATTACTATTGTTGGCGAAGGTGCTTTTAATAGCTGTGCGGAACTAACCACTATCGACACTAAAAACGTTCAATATTTCAAAACTAGCAGTTTTGAAGGGTGCTTACTTCTTGCAAACGTGGATTTTTCAAGCGCTAAGTCAATAGGTACTAAGGCGTTTAAGGACTGTGTAAAACTAACCCAAATTTCCGTTCCGTCAACCGTTCAGACAATTCAAACGGGTGCTTTTAGTGGCTGTATTAGGCTCGGCACGGTTAATCTTGCAAGCGGGGTAAAAGAACTCGGTACCGAAGCCTTCGTTGGTTGTAGTGCGCTTTCTAATATCAACTTAGAAAACGTTATGAAAATTGGCGAAAAGGCGCTTAGTTCTTGTATATCACTTAGTAGCGTTAATTTAGCGAACGTTAGTATTATTGATAAAAATGCTTTTAACAGTTGCCAAGAATTAAAAACGGTAACCGTTGGCGCAAGCTGTATTCAATTTTATGCAAACTCGTTCGTGTTCTGCTATAAATTAGAAAGTTTACAATTTGCCCCGTACGACAATTCTAATAAGTGGATTTCCATAGATTATAACTTGCTAAGTCCTGACGTGGTTTGGGCGCATTACCAAAACACGACTAAATTCGTTGACGCTGAAGCAAATGCTGAAAGTTTAGGTACTACGATGGGCAACCCCAAAAAAGACAACTACTATTGTAAAAGGGCGTATCTTGACCAGTATCCGTTTGCTCCGATGGTGCAAGAAGCACTCTACGAGTTTGACGTTAAGGGATGTTCTTGCATCGCCAACGGTATGCCTGATTGCAATATAACCGTAAACGGTGAGGTTTATACCCAAACGCAATATACCATCAAAGTTGGCGAGCCTATTACTTTTGCTTGCTATCTATCTTGGGGGCCGGGTGTTCCTAATAGAAGCGACACTTTGCAGATATCTTCGGTTAAGTACGGCGGGGTATGGCAACAGCCCACCGATTATACTAACAATAACGGCGCTATTACGTTTTTACACGCTTACGACGGCACGGTTGAGGTTAACGTTTATAACAGCACTACGAGTAAGGTCGTTACGTTTACCATAGTGGTTGAAGAAGCATAGTATAATGTAACGATAGTATAATATAACGATTTAAAGCAAGTCTTATTATGTGTTTTAACACGCTTAGACTTGCTTTTTTAATGCCAAAATACTATAAATACTTGCAAAGTTAAACTATTTATGGCATAATGTATTAAATGGGAGATTATTATGAAAAAAGTCCTTAAAACCATAACTTTAACTTTGCTTGCTACGCTTGCGGTTTTTTGCTTTACAGCGTGCAAACCTAATAATCAAGAGAACCAAGTTAATCCACTCATTTACGAATATACTTTAAATCAAACGAGTGACGGCTACGTTCTAACCAAATTTTTAGGCGACACTAACGCTGGCGCCGTATCAGTACCCGCCGTTATAAAAGATAAACCCGTTACCGAACTTGGTAAAAATCTTTTTGCAGGTGCAAACTTTCACACGGTTAACTTGCCGTCTTCCGTTGCGGTAATTGGTGACGGTGCGTTTAGTTATTGTAAAAACCTTTTAAGCGTTAATACTGTAAACGTTAAGTCTTTTGGCGAAGCTTGTTTCGATTCTTGCAGCAGGCTTTCTACTATTGATTTAAGCACGGCAACCGTTATTTATGCTAAGGCGTTTAGAAACTGTTCTTCCTTAACGCAGGTTACTATTCCGTCAACTTGTACGGCTTTAGCAAGGGAAACCTTTTCAAACTGCGAAAAGTTAAAAACAGTCAACTTGCCAAGTAGCGTTACAACGATAAGGGAAATGGCTTTTTCTGGTTGTAGAGCGCTCGTTAATATTGATTTAAGTGGTGTTAAATACTTCGGGGCATCGGCGTTTAACGCTTGCTCTTCTTTAGTTTCTATTAACCTTGCTTCTGCGGAGGTGTTAAATAGAAGCGTTTTCCAAAGTTGTGGTAGACTTAGTAACGTTGCTATTGGCGATAATTTGATTTGTATTTATGCAAACGCTTTCGTTTACGATTACGCTATGCAAACCTTGTCGCTTCCCGATTACGATAGCACTAATAAGTGGATAAGCGTTGACTATAACCTTCAGAATCCTACTTCCGTGTGGACGCACTATCTTAACACGAACAAACTTAAAGACCCCGTGTCAAACGTTAAGAGTTTTACGCACTCGTCAGCATCGGCGGCGGGTAACCCTAAAAAAGATAACTACTATTGCAAAAAAACTTACCTTGAACAGTACCCGGGCGAATTTAACGTAGCAAAAGCCCTTGAGCACGTAAACGGAACTTGTACTTGCATTGAAAATGGTTTGCCGGACTGCAACATTACTATTAACGGTAGCGAATATTTCCTTGTTGACCTTAACGTAAGCGTTGGCGAAACGGTTACTTTCGGTGCATATCTTTCATACGGCGACGGTGTAGATACCGTTGATACGAAGATTGAAGTTACAATTCTTTCGGGTGCTAACTACGTAACGGTTGTTAACCCTGAAGAAGGTTCTACTACGCTAACGTCGACCGTAACGTTTAACCGAGCAATAGACGATTACGTAAACTTGCAAGTTTATTGCAGTGCAACTAGCACTATAGTTGAGTTTAATTTTAGAGTAAACTAATAATATCAATTTAAAAACCACTTGCTTTTGCAAGTGGTTTTTTCGTGCTTTTTTATAAAAATTGTGGTTAGCGTATGCTATAAACTATTTTTGACCACTGACGTTTATGTTTATGTTTGGAACTACCTCTTGCAAAAACACGTCTTTATAGCGTGCGTAATATTTATGGTTGAAGCGGTATATTTTTTCTTTAATTCCAAAAAAGTCGCAACCCGTTTGCTTGGACGTTTGTATTAATCCAAGCATGTTTTCGGTAAGTTGATTTTGGGCTTCTTTAATCAACTTATCGGGCAACGGTTTATTGTTCGATACCGAAGCGTTGTGGTCGCTTCCGTTGTGGTCGGTAATCTTGCAATATAGGTCGACTGAAACGTCCATTTTAAGTTCAAAGTCGTTTGCCGTAACCTTAATTTTTGGCGTGCAACGCAACACCTTAAGCAGATAGCTGTTCTTTTGACCACTCGTAGAGTAGTAGTTTACCGGTATGGTCGTGCCTTTAACGTTGCGCCAAAGCATATTAAAGGTGTGTGTCATTTCGGTATTTAACTCGCCCACCTTAACACCCTTATAAAATAGTGCCGTGTATGAAGCGTCGAAAAAGTTTTCACCCTTTTTAGAGTCTGCGCTTTGCTCGCTTTTACTTTGCTGAGATTGATTACTTTGTTCTTGTCCGCCGTTTTGACTTTGAGAGTTTTTATCTTGCGTCTTGCCGTCCTTGCTTAAAAGCTTTATCATTGGCATAAAAGACGAGTTAGAGTCCGAGTAATACCCAGAGCAAAAAGTCTTGATGTCTACCGTTGCAACGTCGGTGTCAAAACCGGGGTTCTTAAAAAGTATTTTTTGAATTGCAAACGACGATATGTTGTCAAGTGGCGTCGTCTTTTCTAAAAGTTCTTTGGCAGTGTTTTCGGCAAGCACCAATTGTGCCGAGTCTTGTATTCGCAAGGTCTTTGCAAAAAAATCAAGCACTTTAATAATGTCGCTTTCAGCCACTTTATCGCCTATTATGATAAGGTTGCAAAAGGCAAGTTGCGGATACCAACCGGAAATATCACCCGTGTTTTTAATGGCGCTCCCAATGGTATCGCCGTGTCCGGTGATTTGAGCCTTGTTGTTTTCCGTGGTGGTGTTTGAGGCTTCTGGAACGGCAATTTGAACGGTGACTTCGTATTTTTCTTGGTCGTTGACGTCAATTGCCACGGCGGTTATGATTGCTTCTTTTTCAACGTCGATAAGTCCAAAATCGTTTGAAAAGAATAAAATAGTAATTACTAAAAAGGCAATTATAAGGTATTTAAGACGAGACTTTCGCATAAACGTTCTCCTTTTTGGTTAAAAATAGGGTTACGAGTGGAAGCACGTTTGCCATAAACAAGAAAAAGGCACTAAAATATTTGCTAAACAAAACTTGTATCGTTGCATAGTATTCGCCAAGCCCGATTGTAAAAACAAGTAGCGTGCTTGTAATTATTAAGGGGCTAAGCCAATCTTTTTTAATATCAAAAACGTAGTCTAAGCATTTAGAAGCAAAAAATATTGGCACGGATAGGGCAAATACGTTGGCAAACAGTAATAGTATTATACCCAAATAATCAAATCTGCCGATATTGTTTATAACAGTGGTGTATTTTGCAATTTCGGTAAGGGCAAAACTTTGCCTAAACGCTATCGACTTAAATATGCCGTAAAAAACAACCATAAATAAAATAACCGCAACACCGCCTGCAAGGTAACTTAAAAGTATCTTAACGCCGTCACGCTTATGGTATGCAAACTGACCGATGAAGAACAAAAAATATGCACCTTCGCCGTACCAATTTGAGCCAACGTAGCTTCCAAGAGCTACGTTTTTTATTCCATTTGCACCCACGGGCAAAACGGCTAAGAAGTCGGTGTTGTGTATAGAAAGGGATATTAA
Source organism: Christensenellaceae bacterium (assembly GCA_045542055.1). Taxonomy (GTDB): domain Bacteria; phylum Bacillota; class Clostridia; order Christensenellales; family Borkfalkiaceae; genus UBA1259. The sequence goes on from JAZQKH010000054.1 coordinate 29,401, forward strand.
AAGTGTAAAGCCGATTATGGTTATTAACCAAACGATATCGGCAAGTCTGCCGAGCACACGCAGTTTTTTGGTTGCCATATAAAAGCCTATTATAAAAAATGGTAAAAAATAAAGGTCAGTGGTAATGTTTATATAAAGGGCAAGTTCAACGAACGCTTTTTGCTCGTTAATGGGTATATACGCTTTAAGCAAAAAGTATAAAAAGTATGCTATCATTATTGCTTTAGTCCACTTTTTACCAAGCCCCCTTTCTAAAAGTTGTATAAAGGTAAGGTTTTGTTTTCGGCAAACGCACGTTAAGGCGAATATGGTAAATAGGTCAAGTGCCACGTTTAGTAATGCGCAAAGCCACATATCTTCGTTTGCAAGGCTTGCCATAAGGCTAGGCATGGTAAATAACTTGTTTATAGTGGTAAACGCAATAAAGAATAAACATATTTGCCTTGTTTTTAGTTGATAATTAGTCATTTTTATCTTCCTTTTTTATGGTTAATTTGCGTTTATTAAAGTTGTTAAGCGAAAGTGGTCTAAATCTCTTGTTGGTCATAAATGCACGGTAAAAACTGTCTTTCAAGTCGGGTTTAACAAGTGGCGAAAAGGGTGCGCATAGCGGTGCGCCGTAACTTTCAAAGGATACTATATAGGTCAGAAGCACTGCAAACGCCACGATTAACCCGTATCCACCAAGAGAGCCTGCTATTATAAGCAATAAAAATCTTAAAAATGAAAAGGTTTGTTCCATTTCCGGCACGGTGTAAAGACATATACCTGAAAGCGCTATAATCATAAGTGCGGGTGGCGATATAATGCCGGCATTGACCGCAGTTTCGCCCAGCACCAAACCACCTACGATAGACACCACCATGCCAACGTATTTAGGCATACGCACGCTTGCTTCGTTAAGGATTTCAAATATCATAAGCGTAAAAAACATTTCGTAGCTTGGCGATAGCGGTATGCCTTGTATGCTGTTTACGATAGTAAGCAAAAAGCTTAGCGGTATTAATTGTAGGTGAAACAGTTCAGCCGATACGAATACCGCAGGTAGCAGTATCGATAGGGTAACCGATATCAAACGTATTATTCTTGCCGTGGTTGCACTGTACGGCGAGTTGTAGTAGTCGCTTGGGCTTTGAAAGTCTTCAACTAAAAGATAGGGCACGGTAAGCACTATGGGTGAGCCGTCTACTAAAATAGCCACTCTGCCTTCTAAAATTCTTGCAACTAAAATATCGGGTTTTTCGGTGTTGCCTACTTGCTTAAATAGTGAACGTTTGTGTTCTACTATAAACTTTGTTACGTAAGATGAATCTATTACGGCGTCTATGTCGATTTTGCTAAGTTTGGTTTTTAAATTTTTAACGAGTTTCTTATCGGCTACACCTTCAATATAACAAAGGCTTACGGGTGTTTTTGAGTATTTGCCCACTTGAATTTGTTCAAATTGTAGCTTGGGTGTTTTAAGCCGTCTTCTTATAAGGCTAACGTTCACGGTAAGGTTTTCTACAAACCCTTCACGTGGGCCTTTTATTACCATAGAAGTAGGGGGTTCGGTAATAGCCCTATCGTTAAATTGTTTCACTTCAAAGGCTACCGCTTGCGTGATGCCGTCAACTAACACAACCGCACCACCCGATACGACTTCATCAACGATTTCCTTTATGGTGTAAAGGGCTTTCTTTTCTGGGCTAAAAAATATCTTGCTTAAGTTTTGTTCGGTGGGCGAGCCGTCGAAGTTTTCTGCAGGGCGCAAAACTAAGTCGCCAAGACTCTCTTTATTAACTATATCTTTAACGAAAACCAATAACCCCTTGGCATTGCCGACGTTGATGGGGGTAAAAGCAACGTCTTCAGAAGTCAGTTGTATTTTTAAATTTTGATGATTTTCATTTAACTTTTCGGTTATATTCATAAGCGTAGTATCTTTAATCACGAGCCTTTTTATACTGCACCCACTTGTGTAAAAGGAAAAAAATAAAAAAATAGCCTATAAAATAAAAAAGAGAGCCGTCTTGGCTCTCTTTTTTATTGCCGTCAATCGGTCAATTCGTTAAGCGCTGAAATAATCATCTGTGCTAAATAAACGACTTCTGCGCTTGCAAGCAGTCCGTTAGAATATAGGATAAGCGTGTCGGTTATCTTTTCTAAGGCGGTGTCGTCTTGTAAATTGCCGTATTCAACGTAATGCTTGTAAATTACGCAGGTTACTTCTTGCACGGTTTCGGTGTTAACGTAGCCGTCAACCAAGCCTTCTATTACTGCGTGTGCAGGGTTGGTGGGTAAAGGCTCTCCACGATAGATTTTTTTGATTATCAAAGCAAAGGCATAGGCGAGTGCACCGCTTAGCCCGCCCGCATAGAAAAGGCTATCGTCGAATTTTGAAGCCCCCACGAAAGCAAGTTGGTAAAGATAATTTAACCCAATTCCCACCATAAAGGGCAAATACCAAGTAAATCTTTTGGCGGTTTTGGTGGTTAAAAATTTATCAGCCACTAATTTGATTACGGCAACTATAAGTGCAATTACGATAGTTTGAGCGCTATATTCGGTAAAAAAATCTTTTAACATTATTAAGTTCATTTTGCACCTTCCTTAAGGTAGGTAAAAATGGTTTTGGCTTTCTAAAATTGCCTTATTTAGCCTTTTATAAAAGGCGAAAGTTAAATAATAATATCCTTTAACCGTAGTTACCCCCTTGAACGAATTTTCCAAACGCTAAGCATAACGTACTACACAATAAACAAAATTCAACTGCTTTATGACGCAAAGTGGACTAACTTATTTACATATACGACTTTTTTTTAACATAGATTGCTTTAGAGGTGAATTATGTTGTTAGAAGGTTTATTATTTGTTTTAAGCAAAATAGTGTTTTTTACGGGCAGTGTGTTTGGGTCAAGTTCTTTTCCCAAGCCGTTATCGAGCGAAGAAGAAAGGCTGTGCATTGAAAAAATGGTTGCGGGCGATAAGAGTGCCAAGGATAAATTGATTACCCACAATATGCGTCTTGTTGCGCACGTGGTTAAAAAGTATTCTGGCGCAGCCGAAACGGACGATTTAATATCGGTAGGTAGTATTGGGCTAATAAAAGCTATAAATTCCTACAACCCCAAAAAAGGCACGGGGCTTGCAACGTATACTTCAAGGTGTATTGAGAACGAAATTTTAATGCTTCTTCGTGCGAACAAAAAGCATAAAAACGACGTTTCCCTATCCGACCCCGTTGGGACGGATAAAGACGGTAACGAACTGACCTTTATTGACCTTTTATTTGAAAAAGAAGACGCAGTTTTTTCGCAGGTGGATAGGGGAATTGAAAGGGAAAAGTTTTTACGCATTTTAAAAGAGCACTTAACTCAAAGAGAATACACCGTTATTTGTTTAAGATACGGCTTAAAATGTAGGCGTAATTACGCTCAAAGAGAAGTGGCTTCTTTTCTAAAAATATCTCGCTCATACGTTTCACGCATAGAGAAAAAAGCGATAGAAAAATTAAAAAACGTGATAAAAAAAGGGCAATTCAATTGCTAAAAGGGTGGCTTTGTGTTAAAATGTTTTTAGTACCATTTATGGGAGATATTTATGGATAAAAAGATTGCGCTTTTGGCAATAATCGTAAGCGACGTTAGTAAAATCGAACAAGTTAACTCTTTGTTACATTGCTATAGGGATTTCGTTATCGGCAGAATGGGGATACCCTATCGTGAAAGGGGTGTTAATATAATTTCTATTGCGCTAGACGCTCCGCAAGAAACCATCAATAGCCTTTCTGGTAAACTTGGTATGATAGACGGCGTTTCAAGTAAAGTGTTGGTAACCAAATAGATGTATACTTTTATAAGCGGGGCAACGGGTGGTATTGGCAAAGCCTTTTGTTTTGAGTGTGCAAAAAGGGGCTACGACCTCTTTTTGACGGGCAGAAGTCAAGACAACCTTAACGTCTTGCAAAATCAACTTAAAGAATATAACGTAAGCGTATTGACTTGTGCTTGCGACTTGCGTAGCGAAGGTGATAGGCAAAGTTTATTAGACTATGCCAAAATTAACGGAGTGACCTTTGACCGTTTGATTATGGTTGCGGGTATAGACACGCAAATGGCGTTTGAAAGTTATACTTTAGATAAAGTGCAGTCGCAAATACGTGTAAACGTTGAATCGACCGTTTGCCTTGCGCATCAGCTTTTAAGCGTTACGGCTGACGGGGGCGAAGTTTTGGTAATATCAAGTATGAGCGGTGTGTCGCCAATGCCGTATTTTGCACTTTATAGTGCAACCAAAGCTATGCTTACCAACTTTTTTACTTCCCTTCATTACGAACTTAAAGCAAGGAAGATTAAGGTAACTACCGTATTGCCGGGTGGCGTTTATACTCGCCCAGACGTGATTGCTGATATAAAGGGGCAAGGCGTTTGGGGCAGGCTTTCTGCAAAAACACCCGAATTTATTGCGCAAAAATCGCTAAAAGCGGTTAGAAAGAATAAAATTACTTACGTGCCGGGCTTTTTTAATAAGTTGCTAAAATTTTTGATGAAGATTGCACCTAAACGCATTGTGCTTTCTTTCGTTGCAAAAAGATGGCAAAAACAAACGAAAGACGCTTTTTAGCGCAGGGGGATAAATTATGAGTTACGCAGATAAGGTTTTTATTGAAACTTGTCGAAGCATTATTGATAACGGCGTGTGGGATACCGACCTTCCCGTTCGCCCTAAATGGCTTGACGGTACGCCGGCGCATACCGTTAAGAAGTTTTGCATTGTAAACAGATACGATTTACAAAAGGAATTCCCAATAATTTCGCTTCGCCGTACGGCGTTTAAGTCGGCTATTGACGAAATTTTGTGGATATGGCAAAAAAAGAGTAACAACGTTAATGAATTAAACAGTCATATTTGGGATAGTTGGGCAGATGAAACGGGCTCTATCGGTAAGGCTTACGGCTATCAACTTGGTGTTAAGCATAACTATAAAGAAGGTATGTTCGACCAAGTGGACAGGGTGTTATACGACCTTAAACACAACCCCCACTCTCGTAGAATTATGACTAATATTTACACTTTTCAAGACCTTAATGAAATGCACCTTTATCCGTGTGCGTATTCAATGACTTTTAACGTGTCTGGCGATACGCTAAACGGCATACTTAACCAACGCAGTAACGACGTTTTGACGGCAAACAACTGGAACGTGGTTCAATACGCCGTGCTACTTCATATGTTTGCGCAAGTATCCGACTTAAAGGTGGGCGAATTAGTGCACGTTATTGCCGATGCACACATTTACGACAGGCACGTGCCTATCGTTGAGAAGATTCTTAAAAACCCGCAGTTTGAAGCGCCTAAGTTTTGGATTAACCCTGAAGTTAAAAACTTTTACGACTTTACAGTTGACGACTTTAAACTTGATGGTTACGAGTTTACTAAACTTGAAGATAAGATTGAGGTTGCCGTTTAATGAAGGCAATAGTTGCCGTTGATAGAAATTGGGGTATAGGCAAAAATAACGGCTTGCTATTCTCTATCCCCGAAGATATGAAGTTTTTTAGGCAAACTACCTTGGGTAAGGTTGTGGTTATGGGCTCAAACACCCTAAAGTCCTTTCCTAACGGAAATCCGCTTAAAAATAGAACCAACGTGGTGCTATCCAAAACGGTCAGTCGTGACGACTGCACGGTAATTGGCGACCTAAAAGAACTTTTAGAGTATATAAAGCAGTTCCCAAGTGACGACGTTTACGTTATAGGTGGGGCAATGCTTTATAAAACGCTGTTGCCCTATTGTAGTGAAGCGCTAATTACCAAGGTTGACGCCGATGGCGACGCCGACGTCTTTTTTGAGAATTTAGACCTTTTGCCTAATTGGTCGTGCGTAAGTCAAGGCTTGGCCATAGAAACAAACGGAATAAACATAAAATTTACTAAATACGCTAATTCTTGCCCCCTAAATTTTTAGAGGGGTTAAGTTTTGCTTTTAACGCCAAAGAGGTTGTAGAAGATGAGAAAAAACGTTATAGATATGACGACGGGACCCATACTTAAAAAGCTACTTATATTTGCGTTGCCGCTTATTGCAACAAACGTTATGCAAATGCTTTTTAACCTTGCGGACGTAGCCGTACTTGGCATGTTTATAGAAGACCCCGTTTTAGCCGACAACGCTGTGGCGGCGGTTGGCTCTAACTCTCCACTTATAAACCTAATAATAAGTTTATTCGTTGGCTTGTCAGTGGGGGCGAACGTAGTCGTTGCTCGTGGCATAGGTCAGGGGGATAAAGAAGGGGTTAGCAAAAGCGTTGGCTCGGCAGTTTTTTTAAGCCTTATAGCAGGCGTTTTCTTAGCCGTGGTAGGGGTCTTTTTTTCAAGAACCTTTCTAACTTGGATGGATTGCGACGTGGCGGTTATAGACCTTGCAACGACGTATATGCAAATATATTTTGCAGGTATGCCTGCAATAATGCTATATAATTTTACCGCAGGCGTGCTCCGTGCAGACGGGGATACTTTCCGTCCTATGCTGTTTATAACCGTAGGCGGTGTAATAAACGTAGCGCTCAACATCTTTTTTGTTGCAGTGGTTGGATTTAACGTTGAAGGTGTTGCAATTGCAACCGTTGCTTCGCAAGTGTTTGCTGGCGTAGCTTGTTTAATTGTTTTAATCAAGCATACGGGCGTTATTAAACTTCAATCAAAACATTTTAGACTTTATAAAAAACAAGTGTTTGATATGGTTAAAATTGGCTTACCGTCGGGCATACAGTCGGCTACTTTCGGTATTTCTAACGTAATAAGCCAGTCTGCGATAAACTCCTTTGGCCCTATAATAATGGCGTCTAACACCATTGCCACCCAAATTATGAACGTGGTTATGATGGTGGGTAGTGGGTTGTCGGTTGCAACGCTTTCCTTCGTAAGTCAGAACGTGGGCGCTCGCAACGCTGACAGAGTTAAAAAGGTTACCCTTATAGCGTCGGGTTTAGGGTTTGGCATAAACACCTTATTCGGCTTAATAGTAGTGCTTTTCGCAGGGCAAATTAGTGGTCTGCTCAGCAGTACGCCCCAAGTAATTGAAAACGCTTGCTTAAAGATTTATACGTTTGCGCCAATGTTTGGTTTTTGCGTGCTTATGGACCTTTTGGGCAACGTTCTAAAGGGGCTTGGCAAGGCAACTACTTCTATGATGATAGCGCTCTTTTCAAACTGCCTTTTCCGTATTGCATATATAAAAATAGGTTTTGCCGTTATTGGGCATAATTTAATGTATTTGTATTGGGTTTGGCCTATATCGTGGGCGTTAAACGCTTTGGTTGACGTGGTGTTCGTTATTTTTGCCTACAAGGCTTTTAAGAAAAAGATTGACTTTGGGCTTGCTTCTTATCAAGCACAATAAAAATTTTAATAAAATAATAAAATTCGGTCATATTCTATTGACAAATCATTTTTAATATATATAATAAATGTTAGCACTTGAAATACAAGAGTGCTAAAAATCAATTGGAGGCATCATAATGAAGGTTAAACCTTTATTCGACAAAGTGGTTGTCGAATCGCTTGAAACAGAAGAAAGAACTAACAGCGGTTTTATACTTCCTTCTGCTTCGCAAGAAAAACAACAAATGGCAAAAATCGTAGCGGTAGGTCCTGGTGGCGTTATCGACGGTAAAGAAATAGTTATGCAAGTTAAGGTTGGCGATAAAATTTTATATTCTAAATATGCCGGCAGTGAATTTAAGGTTGACGGCAAGGAACTAACCATTATCCGCCAAAGCGACATCTTGGCTATAGTAGAATAATTAGGGGGTATATTTAAATGGCTAAACAATTAAGATATGGTGAAGAAGCAAGAAAGGCTTTACAAGCCGGTGTTGACACGCTTGCCGATACCGTTAAAATCACTTTAGGACCTAAGGGTAGAAACGTTGTGTTGCAACGTCAATTCGGTGCACCGCTTATCACTAACGACGGCGTTACCATCGCAAAGGAAGTTGAACTTGAAGACGCTTTTGAAAACATGGGCGCACAACTCGTAAAAGAAGTTTCTACTAAGACTAACGACGTTGCTGGCGACGGCACAACTACCGCAGTTATCTTAGCGCAAGCCATGATTAACGAAGGCTTAAAGAACGTTGCTGCGGGTGCTAACCCCGTTATTCTTAAAAAGGGTATTTCGGGCGCAGTAGAAGTAGCGGTTAATAAACTTAAAGAAATTTCTAAACCTATCGAAGATAAAAACGGCATTTGCCAAGTAGCTTCAATCTCTGCTGGGGACACCACTGTTGGCGAACTAATCGGCGAAGCTATGGAAAAGGTTGGCAAAGACGGCGTTATTACCATTGAAGAAAGCAAGACCATGAAAACCGAACTCACTACCGTTGAAGGTATGCAGTTCGATAGGGGTTACGCTTCTGCTTATATGGTTACCAATACCGATAAGATGGAAGCCGTTTTGGAATCTCCACTCATTTTAATTACCGATAAAAAGATTTCTTCAATTCAAGAAATCTTGCCCGTAGTTGAACCTATTGCTCAACAAGGCGCAAGACTTTTAATCATTGCCGAAGAAGTTGAAGGCGATGCTTTGGCGGCACTCGTTGTAAACAAACTTAAAGGCGTGTTCAACTGCGTTGCAGTTAAAGCACCCGGCTTTGGCGACAGACGTAAGGCTATGCTTGAAGATATTGCTATTCTAACCGGTGGTACGGTTATTTCAAGTGAACTCGGTTACGAATTTAAAGACGTTACTATTGATATGCTTGGTAGAGCAGGCACGGTTAAAGTTGATAAAGACAATACTACCATTATCAACGGTGCAGGCGACGCAAAGGCTATTGAAGCAAGAAAGCAAGCCATCAAAGCACAAATTGAAGTTACCACTTCTGAATACGATAAAGAAAAATTGCAAGAACGCCTTGCTAAACTTGCAGGTGGCGTTGCAGTTATCAACGTTGGTGCGGCAACTGAAATTGAAATGAAAGAAAAGAAACTTCGTATTGAAGACGCTCTTAACGCAACCAAGGCTGCCGTTCAAGAAGGTATCGTTCCCGGTGGTGGTATTGCATTAATTTCTACCATTAAAACGTTGGAAGCGTATGCCGACACCTTGACTGGTGATGAAAAGACGGGCGCACAAATCGTGCTTAACGCCGTTCAAGCACCCTTAAAGCAAATTGCCCTAAACGCAGGTTTAGAAGGTGCGGTTATCCTAAACGAAGTATTAAAGGCAGATAAGCCCAACTACGGCTTTAACGCACTTACCAACGAATATACCGATATGGTTGAAAGCGGTATTATCGACCCAACCAAAGTTACCCGTTCAGCACTTATGAACGCAGCGTCGGTTGCAGGCGTGTTCTTAACAACCGAATCAGTCGTTGCCGATATTAAAGAAGCAAACGTTCCCCCGATGCCGGCAGGCGGTATGGGTGGAATGTATTAAGCCAAACTCTCGTCAGGCATCAATAGGTTGTCGGCAAATTTACTGCGCAATACGGTGGTATAACCCTTGAAAAGATATATACTCTTATCTACGGGTAAAACCTTGTCTTGCTTGCAACTTTGCCACCACCCTTATATTGATGATGACGTTCGTTCGGCTTTGCAATTAAAACAACAAAAGTAAGAAAAAAGCCCGAGAAAAGTCTTGGGCTTTTTTAACGTTTAGATAACCAAATAAAAGTTAAAGCCGAAATTGAATGCTCAATTTCGGCTTTTCATATTTTTAATAAATTATTCTACGTCAAGATTTTCAAAAAGAAACATATCGTTGTCTAAGAATTCAAGCACTGTCATACCAAAACCATTTGCTAAACGCAAAACGGTTGATAAAGTTACCGTTTTACTCTTGCCACTCATAATCCATTGCATATGACCATGCTGAATGCCTGAAAGTTGCTCTAAACGATACTGAGTCATTTGCTTTTCTGAAAGCAAACCAATTATTCTTTTTGCCACTGCATCGTTAACAGTCACTTTTTACCCCCGACACGAAACATAATAAGGAAGAACACTTCCATATTTATTATATTCATTTGGTAATAAAAATATAGGAATGAATTCTTCCCTAAAACTTGTCTTTTTCTTTTAAAATTATTATAATAGGAAAGCATACATACCTAAGGAAGAAGAATCAATGGTTATAACTTTTTGTGGACATTCAAATTATGCTGGCTTTATGGGAGATGAAGAACGCTTGCTCACACTTTTAGAAGAAGTTATTTGTGGTAAAAATGTAGATTTTTATCTTGGTGGATATGGCAATTTTGACGGCTTTGCTCTTAAATGTGCAACAAGATATAAGCAGCGTCATATAAATGCAAGGCTCGTTTTTATCACGCCTTATTTAGGAAATTGGTTAAAAGACAGAAAATGTTTTCTTGAAAAGAATTACGATGAAATCGTTTTTCCTAACATTGAACACGTTCCACAAAAATACGCAATTACAAAAAGAAACGAGTGGATGGTAGACAATTCAGATTTTGTGTTTGCTTACGTGCAAACACATTTCGGTGGTGCTTATAAAACTCTTCTTTATGCTAAAAAACGTAAAAAGCCGTATATAAATTTATACCAAGGCATGTATGAGTTATATTAACAAAATCAAAGCTGATAATTTAAAAACGCACTCTAGCGAGTGCGTTTTAAGTTTGTGTCAAAATTTAGTTTCTACGGTGTAACTCTGTTGATGTCACGGGGGAACATGGTCGCTTCACGAACGTTCTTAAAGCCGAGTAGGTGCATAGTAAGTCTTTCTAAGCCGATACCCAAGCCACCGTGGGGTGGAGCGCCGTATTTGTGAAGCATAAGATAGGTTTCAAAAAGTTCGGGGTTCATACCACACTTAACCATCTTTTCAACTTGTGCGTTATAATCGTGCACACGTTGACCGCCGGAAGTAATTTCTAAGCCCCTAAACAATAGGTCGAAAGACAAGGTGTATTCGGGGTCAGCGGGGTCGTCCATAGTATAGAAGGGACGCTTTTTGCTGGGATAGTGGGTAATAAATATAAAGTCGCTGTTAAACTCTTTCTTAGCGTACTTGCCAAGCATTTCTTCTTCGGTGGGGTCAAAGTCCTTCATATCAGACGGTTGATATTTGAACTTGTTCATAATAATTTCTTTTGCTTCCATAAACTTAAGCACGGGGATATCGGTAATTTCAGGGATATCTGCCCTAAGCAAAGCAACTTCGTCGGCGTATTCGGTTTTAAGAAGATTGAATATATACTTAAGCGCAGCAGTTTCCATATTCATAATATCTTCAAAGCCGTTTATAAAGCCCATTTCAAAGTCCATAGAAGTGTATTCGTTTAAGTGGCGTGAAGTATCGTGGTGCTCTGCACGGAATACGGGGGCGACTTCAAAAACCCTGCCAAAAACGCCAACCAACGCTTGTTTGTAAAGTTGGGGAGATTGTGCAAGATAAACTTCCTTGCCAAAGTAGTCAAGTTTGAATACGTTAGTACCGCCTTCAGCGCCAGCAAAGTTGATTTTGGGTGAACGGATTTCAGTAAAGCCGTTTTGTGCTAAGAACTCTCTAAAGCCCCTTGCAATGCCTTCTTGAATTTTGAAGATGGCTCTTTCTTTAGGGTTGCGCATAGAAACGGGGCGCAAATCTAAAACGGTGCTTAGCTGAATATTATCAAGTTGCTTTTTGTTTACAACGATAGGAAGCATTTCAGCGGGTGAAGATAAAATTTCAACGTTGTGAATTTGAAGTTCGTATCTATCGTTGCCGTCACGGTCTTTACTTGAAACGACCTTGCCTAAAACCTTAACGCAAGATTCTTCTTTAAGGTTAGCGTCCCATCTATAATCAGAAAACTCGGGAGCGTAAACGCATTGAATCAAATCCCTTGCAGTTCTTAAAATAACGAAAGCAAAGCCAGTCATTTCACGTATTCTGTGAACGTAGCCTTTAACGGTTACTTCCTTACCGTCGTAGTTCTTAAAGTCCTTAAACTCTACTACGTCTTGAATAATTACGCCGTTTATTTTGTCCATAAAAAATCTCCATTGGTTATATCTTTTAATACGTCTATAATATAATACCACTATTAACGGCAGTAAATCAAGCGTTTAGTAGCAAAATAAAATTTTAAGTGCTTTTACTTGCAATGCACACCACCGTTAAAATGGTTGCAAAATATTTTTTATTATGTTAAAATGTTTATCGCATTATATTGATTATGTGAGGATTTTTTATGAAAATTGCCGTTTCAGTTGAATCGACTAACGACTTAACTAAAGAGACTCTTCTTGAACAAGATATAAAGGTTATACCTTACCAAGTTAGCTTAGGTGACGAGTGTTTTAAGGACGGTGAAAAGACCGTTGAAGAAATGTTCGCTTACGTTGACGAATATAACAAGTTACCCAAAACCACCGCTCTTAACGAATTTGAATATACCGAATTCTTTGAAGGCATGCTTAAAGATTACGATGCAGTAGTGCATATTTGTTTATCGAGCGGGCTCAGTTCTTCTTGTAGTAACGCTATCCGTGCGGGTTCAAACCTTAAAAACGTTTACGTTATAGATAGTCTTAGCCTTTCAACGGGTATAGGTCTTCTTGCGTTGTACGCTCGTGAACTTGCAAACCAAGGCTTGCCCGTAGAAGAAGTTGCCAAAAAGGTTGAAAGTAGGGTTAGTAGCCTTCAAGTAAGTTTCGTAGTTGAAAGACTTGACTATTTATACAAGGGTGGAAGATGCAACAGTTTGCAACTTTTAGGCGCTAATATCCTTAGAATTAGACCGAGAATCGTAGTTAATAAAGAAGGCAAAATGCTTTCGGATAAAAAATATCGTGGCAAAATGGAAATGGTTGTTACCAAGTACTGCCAAGATACGTTAGCAGAGTTCAATACTCCCGATTTAAGCAAAGTATACGTTACCTATACTACTGCAACTGAAGAGATGGTAAACGCTGCCGTTAACGCTTGTAAGGAAGCAGGCTTTGAAAACATTTACACTTCACGTGCGGGTGGCACTATTGCCAGCCACTGCGGTGCAAATACTCTTGGTATTTTGTATTTTAACGACGGAAACAAATAGTAAATTACTATTGGTTTAGTCGATTATTTTAAAATTTCGTTTGTGGCGATAAAACGCTTGACAAACGTGTAAAAATTTTGTATTATATTTATGCTTAAAGAAGAAGTGACCCTTCTCGCCGACGGAAAGTGATGCGTTCGGCTCAATAACTACGACGCCCTTTGGGGCATATTTAGGTTATTTACGGGTTACTTTGCGTAGCCCGTTTTTTTTGGCTTTTGGAAAAAGTTAAAATTATTTGTGAGGTATAAAACTATTAAAAGGGAACATCAAATCAACGAAGAAATTCGTGATAGGGAAGTGCGTCTTATTGACGAAGAAGGCGGTCAGCTTGGCATCGTTTCATCAAGGCAAGCGTTGAGTCTTGCTGAAGACAAGGGCTTAGACTTGGTTAAAATTTCACCAAACGCTAATCCGCCCGTATGCAAGCTTATGAACTATGGTAAATATCTTTTTGAACTTACCAAAAGAGCAAAGGAAGCCAAAAAGAACCAAAAGGTTACCGAAATTAAAGAAGTTTGGCTTTCAATGACCATAGACGTGGGCGACCTTAACGTTAAGGCAAAGCAAACGCTAAAGTTTTTATCTCAGGGCAACAAGGTTAAAGTGTCTATTAGGATGCGTGGCAGACAGATGGCACACTCAGAACTTGGCGTTGATGTTATGAAGCGCTTCTTTGAGTTAGTAAAAGAACAAGGTCAAATGGAAAAGCAACCGCTTATGGAAGGCAGGAACATCTGGATGATGCTCGCCCCCATTAAAGCGTAAGTTATAAAAAACAACGGAGGGTATTATTATGCCGAAAATGAAAACCAAAAGTGCGGCTAAAAAAAGATTTAGAACTACCGCATCCGGCAAGATTAAAAGAGCTTGCTCGGGCAAAAACCACATTCTGACTAAGAAAGACAGAAAGAGAAAGAACAGATTATGCGACGGAGCGTTTGTTGATGCAACTCAACAGAAGACTATTCAAACGCTTATTTACAACAAATAGTAAAGGAGATTTTTTACCATGCGTATTAAAAGAGCTGTTAACGCTGTAAAGAAGCGTAGAAAAATATTAAAACTTGCCAAAGGTTACTTTGGTGGCAGAAGCAAAAGATATAGAGTAGCACGTGAAGCCGTTATGAAGGCTCAGCTTTATGCTTACGTAGGCAGAAAGGCTAAGAAAAGAGATTTCCGTTCTTTATGGATTGCACGTATCAACGCTGCATGCCGTATGAACAACTTGTCTTACAGCAAATTTATGTTCGGTCTTAAGAACGCCGGCATCGACCTTAATAGAAAGGTTCTTGCTGAAATTGCAGTATCAGACGCAACCGCTTTCACCGCTCTTTGCGAAAAGGCAAAAGCTAATTTAAGCAAGTAATTTTTAAAGCCTACTATAACAAGTAGGCTTTATTTAGGTAAAATGATAACGTCTAAACAAAACACGTTAATAAAAGAAATACGCTCTCTATCGGATAAAAAGTATCGTGATAGACTAAATAGGTACGTTGCTTTGGGCATTAAGCTTACCAAGGAAGCGTTTGAAAACGACTTGCAGGTTTTACAAGTAGTTTGCACGGAAGAAGCCAGCCTCGCTTTAGGCGAACTTCCCATTGAAAAGACGCTTGTTTCACCTGAGGTTTTTGCCACGCTTTCGGAAGAAAAAACACCGCAGGGTGCGTTAGCGGTTATTTCCAAGCCACAAAACAAACCCAGTTCGCCTATGGGCAAATGCGTGTTTTTAGACGGCGTTTCAGATAGTGGGAACGTTGGCGCTATCATAAGGACTGCTGCGGCTTCGGGGTATATCGACGTGTATTTGGCAGATTGTGCCGACGCCTATTCGCCCAAAGCGGTGCGTTCAAGTATGAGTGGCATATTTAAGGTAACTACGCACGTTGGCAGTAGGGAAGAGTTGTTAAAACTTATAAACTTGCCCGTATGCGTTGCCGATATGCACGGCGAAAACGTGTTTACCGCAAATTTACCCAAAGATTTTTGCTTAGTTATAGGAAACGAAGCACACGGCGTAAGCCGTGAAGTAAAAAAAATTGCCCGCCACGTTGTTAAAATACCCATGCAAAACGGTGTTGAAAGTTTAAATGCGGCGGTTAGTGCAGGCATACTTATGTATGCGCTGAGTAAATAGTTTAAAGGAGAAATTATAATGTCAGGACACAGTCACGCAGCCAATATCGCTGCAAAAAAGGCTAAAACGGATGCCGCTAAAGGTAAAATCTTTACCAAAGTTGGCCGTGAAATCGCAGTTGCTGCAAAATCCAACCCCGACCCCGACACTAACAGTAAACTTGCCGACGCTATTGCTAAGGCTAAATCGGTTAACATGCCCAACGAAAACATTAAAAGATGTATTGCTAAAGCTGCGGGTGAGTTGAGTGCCGATAACTACGAAGAATTAACCTATGAAGGTTACGGCCCGTCTGGTAGTGCGGTTATTATCAAAACTTTAACCGACAATAAAAACCGTACGGTTGACTACGTTCGTACCGCTATGCGTAAGCACGGTGGTTCGCTTGGTAATGCAGGTTGCGTTTCGTTTACGTTTACTACTATGGGCGTTATCGTAGTTCAAAGAACACCCGAACTTGATGAAGACGCCGTTATGGAATATGCTTTGGAAGCGGGCGCTGACGATTTTATCGCTGAAGACGACGCTTTCGTAGTGCATACTTCAGTTTCTGCTTTCTCTGGTGTAAGAAAGTATCTTGAAGGCAAGAATTTAACCTTCTTTGAAGCACAAATTGAAATGGTGCCCCAAGATAGAATTACCTTAGAAGGCGACGACCTTGCTAAGTTTAAGCGTTTAATCGACGCTTTGGAAGACCTTGACGACGTTCAAGAAGTTTACCATAACGTAGACCTTCCTGAAGAAGCTGACGAAGAATAATCGCCAATATAAAATTTTGTGAATAAAATTACCTTACTTGCGAATACTTTTAATATCGGCGGTAAGGTAATTTTTTTATGCAAATATTACGTATTGTTACTGCCGTTTAAATATCTGCATAGTGTGAAGCCTTGCTCCGCACGTGTGCGGAGCTTAAAGGGGCGTAGTTTTAGCGCCCTTTTATTATTAAGTAATAAGAATTTTAAAATTTTTAATGAAAATTCAATATTTATATGTTATAATGAATAAAAACTCATAAGGAGATTTTTTTATGAAGAAGTTTTTAAGCAAGGCGTGTGCTTTCGTTCTTACTCTCGCATTGGGCATCGGCATTGCCGGTTGCTTCGTGTTTATTAGGGATACGGGTACGATTGACGATATTCCGTCGGCAATACAAGCAGCACAAAACGTTTCGGTAGGCACTTTATACGATTCGGTTTCCGACCAAAGCAGAAAAAAACTTGAAATGGAAGACGCCGTTGCGTTGGTAGAGCGTTCTTCTGTTGCAATATATATGCAAGATAGTGCTGCGTGTGGCGTTTTGGTTGATTTTGAAGATTCCACAAGTGCAAGCGACGACTTTTTGTATATAATTACTTGCTTCCACGTTATTGAAGGCAAGGGTATAATCAACGTTTACGTTCCAGACAAAGATTTTTCTTATGAAAACCTTGACTATATTTATGGTGGTGTAATTGGCAGTTCAAGTACTCAACCCATAATTTTTGGCGCAGGCGACAACGCTTACGTTGATAAAGCCGTAACCTTAGTTGGTGGCGACAAAGCTTCCGATATAGCCGTTCTTAAATTAGATTTAACTAAAAAGTCTGCTACGGGCCTTAAACACGATAAAGACGACTTCGTTACAGCAAAATTACCACCCGTTGACTATTCGCCAAGACGTGGTGAAGAAGTCTTTGCTATCGGTAATCCCACGGGCTTGCTCCCTGGTAGCGTATGCGCAGGCGTTATAAGTTATCTTGAAAGGGAAACCTATTTTGATGAAATAGGCAATATGCTTATTATGCAAATTGATGCAACTATAAACCCCGGCAACTCTGGCGGTGGGCTTTATAACCGTTACGGCGAACTCATCGGTATAACCAACGGTGGTAACACTAGTTACGAAGCTATCAACTTTGCAATTCCTATGCACGTTGAATATAACGGCTTCCAAAACGGCTTTGTGGAAATTTCTAAACAACTTATCGGCTCTTACAACGCTATAAACGCCGAAGGCTTCGTTAACTACGGCTACGTTGAAAACCGTAGGGAACTTATGGGCTTTACCGTTTCTCCGCAAACTATTGACACAGTTGAATACGTGGTAGTTAAGGCGGTTACTGAGGGCAGTCAAGCAAAATTGAAAGGTTTAGCAATTAACGATATTATTATGGGCATTGCTATTGAACAAGCGGACGGCTCATTTAAAAATCAGCCGTTTAGCAGTTATTCGGACTTTTCGGTAATTATGCAAGGCTTAAAAATGGGCGACAGATACAAACTTACCGTTAAGCGTTCAAACGGCTTCTTTGATACCGAAAAGGTTATAGGCGATAGCGACCCGTTTGAAATAAGGCAGTTTATCTTCTGCGATACGGGTAATTACAAATTATCTTAATTAAGAATTAACCAATAAGCAACAAGTAGCGACGGGTAGCACTGCAACGTCTTAAAAGGCGCATATAGCGGGTGTAAAATCCGTCGCTTTTTATATACTTTCTATTGACAATTTTGCGTTTATTGTATAAAATTATAATGTATGATTATCGTTGGTTTTGACCCTGGTATTGCCACCCTTGGCTACGGGGTAATTCAAAAAGAAGCACGCTCTAAGCCCGTTATGCTTGACTACGGCATTGTTTCCACCCCAAAAGATGAAAACCTTGCCGTGCGTCTTAATATGTTGGAAACGGGTGTTAAGCAAATAATAGATAAGTTTAAACCGTCTGAGATTGCTATTGAAGAACTATTCTTTGCAAAGAACGTTAAAACGGCTATCACGGTTGCGCATGCAAGGGGCGTAGTGCTTTTGACGTGCGCTAAAGAGTGTGGTAGAATTTTTGAATACACCCCACTTCAAATTAAGCAGGCGCTTACCGGTTACGGCAGGGCGGATAAAAAGCAAATTCAACAAATGGTTAAAACCTTTTTAAACCTAAAAGCCGTACCCAAACCCGACGACGCTGCCGATGCCTTGGCTGTTGCGCTAACTCACGCACAAACCAATAAACTTGGTGGGTTGTTTAGTATTTAATAGGAGTTTTTATGATTGGTTACATTAAAGGCAAGCTTTTGGCTGACCTTGGCGAAACTATAATTTTAGAAAACAACGGCGTTGGCTTTGAGTTTACGCCGTCAAGCGAAGCACGTAGGCAAATTTTAGCCGGTGGCGGCGGTGCTGTTTATACTTATATGGCTGTGCGTGAAGACGATATTAGCCTTTACGGGTTTAACAGCATTGAAGAAAAGAAGATGTTCTTAAAACTCATAACCGTGTCCGGCATAGGTCCAAAAATGGGTATAACCGTGCTTTCAAATATGAGTTTAACCGACCTTGCTGTAAAGATTGCCACTAGTGACGTTAAGGGGCTTTCACAAGTAAAAGGATTAGGCAAGAAGAAGGCGGAACTTATTATCGTTGAACTTCGTGAGAAGATGGGCGAAGAGCTTAAAAACACTTCCTTACAAGACAAGAAAGAACAAGCGGTGGTTTTAGACGGAAAGGACTGTGAGGACGCTATTTTAGCACTGACCGGTTTAGGATTTGGCAAAGACGAGTGCATTGCAGTGCTTTCAAAGGCTAAGGCTGAGGGCGTTGAAGGCGTGCAATCGCTTATAACCTATTCACTTAAACATATAAGGTAATAAAAATGGACGACGAAAGATTAGTTACAAGTACCGTTGCTGACACCGAGCAGGACGTGGAAAATATTTTAAGACCAAAGTCTATGGAAGGCTACGTTGGGCAAGATAAGATTAAAGACAATCTTGCCATATCTATTGCCGCTGCAAAACTTCGTGGCGACTCTTTGGACCACGTGTTGCTATACGGTCCGCCCGGACTTGGTAAAACGACCTTAGCGCACATTATAGCAACCGAACTTGGCACGCAAATTAAGGTTACGAGTGGCCCTGCAATAGCACACCAAGGCGACCTTGCCGCAATACTAACAAACCTTAACGACGGCGACGTTTTGTTTATTGATGAAATCCATCGCCTTAACAGAAATATTGAAGAAATCTTGTATCCCGCAATGGAAGATTTCTTTTTGGACTTAATTTTCGGCAAAGGTCCGTCTGCACAAAACGTGCAAATACCCTTGCCTAAGTTTACGCTAATCGGCGCAACCACCAAAGCGGGTATGCTTTCTTCACCGCTTAGGGATAGGTTTGGCGTTATTTGCCGATTGGAAAACTATACCGAAGACCAACTTACTGAAATCGTTGAACGTGCTTCTAAAATGCTTGGCATAAGCATTGAGAGTGACGCTGCAAGGGAAATTGGCAAACGCAGTAGGGGGACGCCCAGAATAGCCAACAGACTTTTACGCCGTGTGCGTGATTACGCTGTTGTTAAAGGGCACGACGTGGTACTTAAAAGCGACGCCGACGGTGCGCTTAAACTTTTAGACATCGACAAACTTGGACTTGACGCTATTGATATAAACATTTTGATATCTATGGCTGAAAACTTTAAGGGGCATCCGTGTGGCTTAGATACTTTGGCAGCCACCATTAACGAAGACGCCAACACTATTGAAGACGTTTACGAGCCGTACCTATTACAGCTTGGCTTTATTGCACGTACGCCAAGGGGTAGAGTGTTGCTTCCTAAAGGATATATGCACATAGGTATAACCCCACCCGATTTTATTGTTAAAGAGAACGCTTGTAATGAAAACGACTGATTTTGATTATTATCTTCCGGAAGAACTTATTGCGCAAACGCCCGTGTATCCAAGGGACAGTTCAAGGCTTTTAGTATACAATAGGGCGACTGACAGAATTGAGCATAGGGTTTTTTCGGACGTTATTGAATATTTACGCCCGGGCGACGTTTTGGTGAGAAACAACACTAAGGTTTTGCCCGCTCGTATGTTTGCAACCACGCCTTTTGGCGGAAAGGTAGAAGTGCTTTTGCTTAAACGCCTTAACCTTACCGATTGGGAAGTTTTGGTTAAGCCGGGCAAAAAAGCCAATATAGGCGCAAAACTTACCCTTGCGGACAACCTTTCGTTAGAAGTAATTGGCAAGGTTGAAGAAACGGGTGGCAGAGTGGTTAAGTTCTTTTACGACGGCGTGTTTGAAGATATCATAGCCGGCTTAGGCGAAATGCCACTTCCACCGTATATAAAGGAAAAGTTAAAAGACCAAGGACGTTATCAAACCGTATACGCCAAGCAAGATGGTTCTGCGGCGGCGCCAACGGCAGGTTTGCATTTTACCGATGAACTTTTTGAAAAGATTAAAGCAAAGGGCGTTGAAGTGGTTGACGTGCTACTGCACGTAGGCTTAGGCACGTTTAGACCGGTTAAGGCCGAAGATATTTCAGAGCATCATATGCACTCTGAATACTACGAAATTAGTCAAGACGCTTGTGATAGAATTAATCGTGCCAAACTTGAAGGTAGGCGTGTTATCGCTGTAGGGACTACGAGCGTTCGCACGTTAGAAAGTGCAAGCGACGATAACGGATTTTTAAAACCAACCAAAGCCAATACCGAAATTTTTATATATCCACCGTATAAATTTAAGTGCGTGGATGCGTTGATAACCAACTTCCACTTGCCAAAGTCAACCTTGCTTATGCTAGTATCCTCACTTAGTACCAAAGAGAAGATTTTAAATCTTTACAACACGGCCGTGACAGAGCGATATAGATTTTTCTCTTTTGGGGATTCAATGTTTATAATTTAAAACGGATATATCTATTATAATGGAAAAATTTTACTACGAACAAATTAAACAAGATAAGCGCACGGGTGCAAGGGTGGGGATTCTTCACACCCCGCACGGCGATATTCATACGCCGACCTATATGCCTGTGGGAACGCAAGCAACCGTTAAAGGCGTTATGCCAAAAGATTTGAAAGAGGCTAACACCCAAATCTTACTTTCCAATACCTACCACCTATATATGCGCCCCGGTGACGAAATAGTTGCCAAGGCGGGCGGGCTTCATAAGTTTATGAATTGGGACAAACCTATTTTAACCGACAGCGGTGGCTTCCAAGTATTTTCACTTGCAAAACTTAATAAAATCAAAGACGACGGCGTGTATTTTAGTTCACACGTTGACGGTAGTTTGCACTTTATTTCGCCCGAAAAGGCTATTGATATTGAAAACAACTTAGGTGCAGACATAATTATGGCGTTCGACCAATGCTCGCCCTACGGGGCTGATTACGCCACCAGTAAGCAAGCAATGGTTAGAACTCTTAAATGGCTTGATAGATGTTATAACCACCATAAAAACCCCAACCAAGCGTTGTTCCCTATCGTGCAAGGCAATATGTTCAAAGACCTTCGTGCAACCAGCCTTAAAGAAACTATTCCTTACGCAAAATACGGCATAGGTATTGGTGGGCTTTCGGTTGGCGAGCCTAAAAATATAATGTACGATATTATGGATAGCATGCTTGACAACTACCCCACGCATATTCCACGTTATTTGATGGGTGTGGGCAGTCCAGACTGCTTAATTGAAGGCGTACGTCGTGGTATAGATATGTTTGACTGCGTGCTTGCCACCCGTGTAGGCAGAAACGGTACGGCGCTTACTTCTAATGGCAAGGTGGTAGTTAGAAACGGCAAATATAAAGAAGATTTTACACCACTTGACCCTGAGTGTGATTGTTATTGCTGTAAAAACTACACCAAGGCATATCTTCGCCATATGATTAACGTTGACGAAATGATGGGCGGTATGCTTCTTAGTTTGCACAACATAACCTATCTTAACAACCTTATGGCAAAGGTGCGTGAAGCTATTATGCAAGATTGTTTTACCGAGTTTGCCGAAGAGTTCTATGCTAAAACGGGCGACACGTACCCAAGATTTTAAGTATGATTAAGGTAGTTTTTATCGACATAGACAACACCTTGCTCGACTTTAACAAAAGTTCTGCACAGGCTATAGAAAAGTCTTTTATAGAGCATAATCTTCCGTATAGCGACCACGTTTTTAACACCTTTATTAAGACCAACGTGGGCTTATGGCAAAGGATAGAGCGTGGCGAGTTTACGAGAGAGCAACTTCATCAAGAACGCTGGAATATGATTCTTAAACAACTACAATTAAAGTATGACGGCGTGAAGATAGAGCAATCGTTTTTAGGGTATTTGTACGAGTGTGCTATTCCCGTGCCAAACGCTTTAGACTTGGTTAAATACCTTGCAAAAAAGTACTATCTTTGCACGGCAAGTAACGCCCCGCACGACCAGCAAATAAACCGTTTAACCGTTTCGGGCATAAAGCCTTACGTAAAGCAAATTTTTACGTCTGAAAGTTTGGGTGCAGATAAGCCGAGTAAAACTTTCTTTGATAGATGTTTTGAGCGTTTAGACGGCGCAGAGCCAAAAGAGTGCCTAATTATTGGCGACTCGCTTACCGCCGATATAGCAGGTGGCAAAAACTACGGCTTGCAGACTATATGGTATAACCATAACTTAGAGCCTTTGCCACAAGATAAAATTTACGATTACACCGTTAATAGTTTGATGGAAATAACTAAAATTCTATAAGGTAGCGTATAGTGAAAACACGTAGAGCGTTTATTAGAGCGGATAAGACTATTATATCCGAAAAGATAAAAGAAGCCTTTTCATCCGTTCTACCCATAGCTTTAATAGTGCTTGTTTTGGCCTTCACCGTTTGTCCAATTGACAGCGGTGTGTTTTTGGCGTTCATTTTAGGCACGCTTTTAGTAGTTGTGGGCATTGGCTTGTTTTCGCTTGGCGCAGATATAGGTATGACACCTATAGGTCAATACGTCGGCGTAACGGTGGTAAAAAGCAAGAAGCTTTGGATTATTCTTCCCGTATACTTTATAGTGGGTGTGCTGATAACTGTTTCCGAACCCGATTTGCAAGTTTTAGCAACGCAACTTGGCGGTGTGGTTGATAAAAACGTGCTCTTGTTTGCAGTTGGTGCAGGCGTGGGCGTGTTTTTGGTTATTGCTTTTTTAAGGATAGTGTTAAGGCTAAAGCTTTCAATAATTCTAATAATTTGTTACGTTGCCGTATTCGTGCTATCAATTTTCGTGCCCAATTCCTTCGTGCCTCTTGCCTTTGACTCTGGCGGTGTAACCACCGGACCTATGAGCGTACCTTTTATAATCGCAATAGGTACTGGCGTGGCGTCACTTCGTTCAGATAAAGACGGCGTTGCAGACGGCTTCGGTCTTACCGCACTTTGTTCTATCGGACCTATATTGGCGGTTATGATTTTAGGGGTTGTTTGTGAGCCACAAAACGTAAATAGTACCGTACATGAAGCCGTTAACGTGGGCAACTCTAAAGAACTATTAAGTCAGTTCGGTGTGGCGCTTCCAGAATATATGAAGGAAGTTGCCTTTGCACTGCTCCCAATAGTAGGCGTATTTTTTGCAGTGCTTTTATTTGGGCGTGGAATTAGTAAAAGCCAGTTAGGGCGTATAGTAATAGGCGTATTGTACACTTACGTTGGTTTAGTTGTGTTCTTAACGGGCGTTAACGTAGGTTTTGCACCCATAGGCTATATGATGGGCAAATTGATTGGCGGTTTAAATTTTAATTGGATAATTATACCTATCGGTATGCTTATAGGTTACTTTATGGTTTCGGCAGAGCCTGCCGTTCACGTTTTGACCGTGCAGGTGTTTGAAACCACGGGCGGTCAAATTCCTAAAAAAGCGTTGTCTATCAGCCTTATGATAGGCACGGCGATATCCGTTGGGCTTGCAATGGTTAGAATTCTAACTTCGCTTCCCATTATGTATTTATTAATACCCGGATACGCAATAGCGCTTATTTTAACGTTTATCGTGCCAGAGATATTTACGGCAATAGCGTTTGACTCGGGCGGGGTCGCTTCGGGTGCTATGACGGCGTGCTTCTTGATGCCTTTTGCACAAGGGCTTTGCACGGCGGTTGGCGGTAATATGATGACCGACGGCTTCGGCGTTGTAGCAATGGTCGCAATGACACCGCTTATTGCAATTCAAATACTTGGTTTGGTTTATAAAATTAAACTTGCAAAAATTAAAAAACAACAACAAGAACAGTCGGAAGCTTCCGAAGATATTATCGAATAGGAGAGGTTATGAAAGGTTTGAAATTCTTTATGCTTATAACTAAGCGTGCTTTTTCTGAAAACTACGTGCAATTTTTCAAAGAGCACGGTATAACCAACGTCTTAGCGGAGTTTTGTAACGGAACAGCAACCGATAACGTGTTAAACGTGCTTGGTATAGAGCGTACTGAAAACGTGCTTTTTAAGGGTGCAATTACCGATGATAAGATAGACGACTTCAAAAAAGGGCTATACGCAGATATGAGTATAGGCGACACGGGTAACGGCGTTGCAATGTTTATACCCGTTGACTGTATAGGCGGTCAGTCTTCTAAAAACTATTTGGTGGGGGAACAACCACTAAACACACAGGGGGAAAGTAATATGAGCCAAGAATTAAGCAAAAACGTGCTTATTATAACCATAGCAGACAAGGGCAATAGCGACCTTATTATGAACGCTGCAAGAAGTGCAGGCGCAACGGGTGGCACGGTGGCAAAAGCCAACGGTACGGGGGCAGATATGGCTAAATTTTTCGGCGTATTTATCAGTCAAGAAAAAGAGATGGTTTATATAGTTTCAAAACGTACTGAACGTGACGCTATTATGCACGCCATTATGAAAGAAGCGGGTGCAAGCACCGACGCACACGGCGTAGTGTTTTCACTTCCCATTGATAGCGTTGTAGGTATTAAAGGGTTAGAATAATTATGACTACCTACGCAAACGACTACGCAACCGTTTTGGATAAGAACGGCACGCTTGCTTTCGTTCCACACGGCATCAGCATGTGGCCATTTTTTAAGAACGGCAAGCAAACGGTAATAATTGTTAAAAAGACGGCAAGGCTAAACCCCTTAGACGTGGCTTTTTACGTGCGTGGTGACGGCACGGTTGTTATGCATAGGGTTGTTGAAGTGCTTCCCGACGGCTACGTTATGCGTGGTGACAGTCACTTCGTTTGTGAGAAGGTGTTAGAAGATAACGTAATAGGCGTTTTGGATAGTTTTTACGTTGGCAAAAAGCTTGTTAAAGCCGACGACCCTAAATACAATAAACGTGTTAAAAGATGGTATAAGAACGGAAAGATTACCACTTTTAGAAAAAAATTATTCCACTATATGCAAGCAAAAAATATTAAAAGGTAAAAATTATGTTTGACTTAGAAAATTTGTGTATAAGTTCGGCAAAAGCGTCGCAAACTCTTTTAACGCTATCTAAAGATAAGATTAACGACGCACTAAAAGCCGTTGCAGACGCAGTTTTGCGAAACAAGAGTAAAATCATTAAAGCCAACGCTATTGACGTAGATATCGCCAAGCAAAAAGGGCTTTCGGACGGCTTTATAGATAGGTTAACCCTTTCTGAAACTGTTATTGAGTCTATTGCACTTGGCATTAAGCAAGTAGCAGAACTTGATAGCCCCGTAGATAAAGTGGTGTATTCGTATTACGACGACGACCAAAAAATTACCGTTGAAAAAATCAACGTTCCGTTTGGCGTTGTGGGTATGATATTTGAATCACGCCCAAACGTTACGGCGGACGCCTTTGCACTGTGCTTTAAAACGGCAAACGCCGTAATTCTTAAAGGCGGTAGCGACGCATTAAACTCCAATAAGGCGTTGGTTGACATTATAAAAGAGGCGCTAACAAGTCAAGGCATAGACCCCAACGCTATAAACCTTATAGAAGATGCCGACAGGGAAACCACTTCTAAATTTATGAAGATGGACAAATACGTTGACCTTCTTATTCCACGTGGCGGGGCGTCGCTTATTAGGTCGGCAATAGAAAACTCTACTATACCGATTATAGAAACCGGCACGGGCAACTGCCATATTTACGTTGACGAGTCAGCCGACGTTGATAGATGCGCATCCGTTATATACAACGCCAAAACCCAGCGTTATAGCGTGTGCAACGCTTGTGAGTCGCTGGTTATACATAGCAAAATTCTTGATAAAGTTTTACCCGCAGTAGCAAACGCCTTAAAGCAAAAGCAAGTTGAAATCCGTTGCGACGAGCAGGCTTATCGAGTTATAAAAGACTATCCGTACCTTGCAAAAGCCACTGAAGAAGATTTTTACACCGAATACGGCGGTCCGATTATTTCGGTTAAAACGGTGGATAGTATTGAACAAGCCATTGCGCATATTAACGAGCATTCAACCGGTCACTCTGAAGCCATTATGACTGAAAACGAGCAAAACGCTCAATTGTTTGCTAAGACCATTGATTCGTCTTGCGTATATCATAATGCATCAACGAGATTTTCAGACGGGTTCCAGTTTGGCTTGGGTGCAGAAATTGGCATTTCCACACAAAAGATGCACGCCCGTGGTCCTATGGGGCTTAACGCATTGGTTACTACCAAATACGTGGTTAAGGGCGAATATTCAACGAGAAAATAAAAGGGGTAGACCCAAAAATAAATTTATTAAAAAGGAGAGATTTTTTTATGAAATACGTTTGTGACGTTTGTGGTTGGATTTACGATGAAGAAATAGGCGACGCTGATTTAGGTATTGAAGCAGGCACTAAGTTCGAAGATTTACCCGACGACTTCGCTTGTCCGCTTTGTGGCGTTGGTAAAGATTCCTTCTCTGCCGAATAATAACGAATAAAGAAAATCTGACGAAAAAAGTCTAAAACACCACTTAATTTTAGCGGTGTTTTTTTCTTTTTAAAATAAATTTAAAATGTTGGCGTAAAACCCTTGACAAAGGCGCATAATAAGTGTAAAATTTCATTTGAGTTAGCAGTTTAGGCAAAAGAGTGCTAACAAAACACAAATTTATTTGCCAAATGGGAAAAGTGATGAAACTTTCTGACAGAAAAAAGAAGATTTTGCAGTTTGTGGTTGACGATTATATTTCTACCGCTCAGCCCGTTTCAAGCAAAAGCATAACTGAAAAGTATATGCAAGACATCAGTTCTGCTACCGTTCGTAACGAACTTTCAAGTTTGGAAGAATTAGGCTTTTTGACCCAACTGCATACGTCAAGTGGCAGAGTGCCAAGCGTAGAAGCCTATAAACTTTACGTAACCGAACTTATGGACAAAAGCAAACTTTCGTTAAAGGAAGTGGGCGTTATCAAGCAGGCTTTCAAAAATAGTGCGGATAATTTAGAAACGGTTGTGCAAAACGCCGTTAAGGTTATAAGCGACTTAACCGATTACACGTCGGTTGCCTACACTGCGCATAATGAAAAGGAAAAGATTTTAAAGATTGATATTTTTAGATACAAGACCACGCAAGCCCTTCTTTTGATAGTTACTGAAAACAGTTTGATAAGGGATAAGTTTATCGACGTACCTGCGACGATGACCGACGCACAACTAAGTGAAGCGAGTGATATGATTGCACACTTATTCGTGGGTAAACAGCTTGGCGAAATAATAAACCTTACCGACTACGTCGCTGAAGAGTTTGCGGTGTATAGAGAGATTTTTGACGGCGTTATGTCTGCTATTGAAGAATACGTTGTTAAAGACCGTGCGGACGTGCTTTTAGAAGGGCAAGATAAAATTCTTAACCACCCCGAATACACCGATGCTGAAAAGGTTAAAAACTTCCTTTCAGTCGTTACGAGTAAAGACCGTTTAACCGAACTTTTAGTAAACGATAACGACAATATTGAAATCAATATTAAAATTGGTGGCGATGATAACCAAGATATGCCGACCGATTGTTCGCTGGTTACGGCAACCTACTCGGCAAGTGGCGTAAAGATTGGTACTTACGGCGTAATAGGTCCGCTTAGGATGGACTATCAAAAGGTAGTTTCCGTTTTGGAAGGCGTCGGAAGAATATTAGAAGATATGTTAAAAAACAAATAAAGGTGGCGTAATGGAAGAAATTAAAAAGGACAAACAGCCTGAAAAAAAGAGTAAAAAGAGTTTAGAAGAGCAGTTTAACAAACAAATAGAAGAACTTAAAGCCCAAGCGGACGACTATAAAGACAAGTGGATGCGCAACGTTGCTGAGTTTGATAACTATAAAAAACGCAACGCTAAACTGTGGCAAGACGCTTTTAGTGAAGGCGTTTCAAACGTGCTTAACAAGATATTGCCTATAGGCGATAGTTTGGATTGGGCGCTTGCAATGGATTTAGACCCCAAAAGTTTAGAAGGTATAAAGGGCATAAGAAAGAAGTTCGACGAAGTATTGGCATCTATGGAAGTTATTGAAATTAATCCCGTAGGCGAGCCTTTTGACCCCAACGTTGCAGAAGCAGTTATGCAAGTTGAAGGGGCTGACGGCGAACAAAGTGAAACGGTTAAACAAGTGTTCCAAAAGGGATACAAATTAAAAGAAAAAATAATTAGATACGCTAAGGTAAGCGTAGTAAAATAGTAAACAATCAAGGAGATTATATATGAAAACAATTGGTATTGACTTAGGTACAACAAACTCTTGTGTAGCGGTTATGGAAAACGGTGAACCCGTAGTTATCGCTAACGCTGAAGGTTCAAGAACGACCCCGTCTGTAGTGGCTTTCCAAAAGGACGGCGAAAGATTAGTTGGTCAAGTGGCAAAACGTCAAGCCGTTTCTAACCCTGATAGAACGGTTGCTTCAATCAAAAGACATATGGGTGAAAACTACAAGGTAGGTATTGACGGTAAAGATTACACCCCGCAAGAAATTTCGGCTATGATTCTTTCAAAGCTTAAAAAGGACGCCGAAGCATACCTTGGCGGTACGGTTACCGACGCAGTTATTACTTGCCCTGCATACTTTTCAGATAGTCAACGTCAAGCGACAAAAGACGCTGGTAAAATTGCAGGCTTAAACGTGCTTCGTATTATCAACGAACCTACTGCCGCAGCACTTTCTTACGGCTTAGATAAAGAGGGCAAAACCCAAAAGGTTATAATCTACGACCTTGGCGGTGGCACGTTTGACGTTTCTATTATGGAAATTGGCGACGGCGTGTTTGAAGTTTTAGCAACGCACGGCAACAACAAACTTGGTGGCGACGACTTCGACAATCGTATTATGGAATATTTGGTTGGCGAATTTAAGGCTAAAGAGGGTATTGATTTATCAAACGATAAACTTGCTATGCAAAGACTTAAAGAAGCGGCTGAAAAGGCTAAGATTGAACTTTCGGGTATGAGCAAGACCAACGTTAACTTACCGTTTATTACTGCCGACGCAACCGGTCCTAAGCACTTAGACGTTGACGTTACCAAACAAAAATTCGACGCTTTAACACAAGACTTAGTTGCCGCAACCGTTGTTCCCATGCAAAACGCTATGAAGGACGCCGGCTTAAGTTATTCTGATATTGACAAGGTTATTTTAGTTGGTGGTTCAACCAGAATTCCCGCCGTTATCGACGAAGTTAGAAAGGTTACCGGTAAAGAACCCTTCAAGGGTATTAACCCCGACGAGTGCGTTGCTATCGGCGCTGCTATTCAAGGCGGTGTTCTCTCTGGCGAAGTTAAGGACGTATTATTGCTTGACGTAACTCCGCTATCTCTCGGCATTGAAACCTTGGGCGGTGTTTGCACCAAACTTATTGAAAGAAACACTACTATCCCCGTTAAGAAGTCACAAGTATTCTCAACGGCGGCGGATAACCAAACGCAAGTTGATATCCACATTTTGCAAGGTGAAAGAGAATTTGCAAAAGACAACAAAACGTTAGGTAACTTCCAATTATCTGGCATTGCGCCCGCACCCCGTGGTATTCCGCAAATTGAAGTTACCTTTGACATAGACGCAAACGGCATAGTAAACGTTTCTGCAAAGGACTTAGGTACGGGCAAATCACAAAACGTTACAATTACTTCTTCAACCAACCTATCCGACGCTGATATTGACAAGGCTGTTAACGAAGCTAAGCAGTACGAAGAAGAAGACAAAAAGCGTAGGGAAGTTATAGATAACCACAACAAACTTGACGGCTTAATCTTTACTGTTGAGAAGTCTATAAAGGATTTAGCAGACAAGATTTCAGCCGAAGATAAGGCTGTTCTTGAGGACGCCGTTAAGGAAGCTAAAACCGAACTTGAATCAAACGATAACGACAGAATTATAAAAGCAACCGAAAAACTTTCTGAAACTTCACAAAACGTATTTGCTAAAATCTATCAACAGGCAAACCCAAACGGCGACCCCAACGCTAACGGCGGTGCAAACGGTGGGGAAGAATTCCATCAATAATTAAGCTTTTAAGGCTTAACTAATGAACTTAAGTAATCTATCCATTGCCGATTTTTCGGAAAAAATGGTTAATATCTTAAATAATTCGCTTGGCATTTGGTATCTTGTGATACTAAATGCCTTTGGCGTTATGGCAATGATTTCTAAGCTTTTTGAATATCAAGTAAAAGGTCGTTCGACTATGCTTGTTATTGCCATTATTGCGAATATTTGTTGGGTGCTTTACTTCGGGTTTTACGGCGATTTTATGAGTTCGCTTACCTGTGGCATAAACGTCATAAGGATGCTCTTGTTCGCCCAAAGGGAAAAACATGCTTGGGCAAAAAGTAATCTTTGGCTGATATTTTTCCTTGCACTTCAAACTTTAATCGGTATATTAACCTACAAGAGTTGGATGGATATTTTTGTTCTCGTTACCGGTTACGTTGGTATTTTTGCATACTTCGTAATCGACCAAAGAATTTATCGTGCACTATCCTTAGTGTATATGGTTCTTTGGGTTATAAACGACACAATCAAGTTCTTCCCAATATCTTTGATAAGCGACTCTATCAGCGTTGTATCCGTGTGCGTCGCTATCTTTAGATACGATATTTTGGGTAAGCAAGGCAAAATAGTTAGAAAGGCTATCGAGCAAAATGCACCAAAGATTGAAGAACCCCAACAAATTAACGAGCAAATAAAATAAGGACTATTATGGCTAAAAATTATTACGAGATTTTGGGCGTGTCAAAAAACGCCACTCAAGACGAAATAAAATCTGCCTATCGTAAACTTGTAAAACAATATCATCCAGACTTGCATCCGGGCGATGCAACTGCGGCAGAAAAGTTTAAAGAAATCAACGAAGCACACGAAGTTTTATCTGACGAAAAAAAGCGTAAAAACTACGACACTTTTGGTGACGCCAACGGTAATGCCGGTGGCTTCGGTGGGTTTAACGGTTTTAACGGCGGTGGCTTCGGTGGGTTTGAAGATATCTTCAGCGATATATTTGGTGGCTTCGGCGGTAGTAGGCGTTCGGCTAACGTAAAAACCAAGGGCGAAGATATCACTTTGGAGATTTCGCTTAGTTTTTTAGACGCAGCAAAGGGCTGCAAAAGAGAGATTACCTATACACGCAACCAATCTTGCAAAAGCTGTAACGGCACGGGTGCTAAAGGTGGCACTGCTTATAAAACGTGCGAACGTTGCGGTGGCAGTGGACAAGTACAGTATACGACGGGTGGCGGATTTTTCCGTCAGGTTAGCGTTCGCCCTTGTGAAGAATGTCACGGGACGGGCAAAAAGATTATTGATACTTGTTCAGACTGTAAGGGAAAGGGCTACACTAAGGTTACCACTAACTTGGATATAGTAATACCGGCAGGTGCAGATACCGGCAGTTACATAAGAAAGGCGGGCTTCGGCGAAGCAAGTCGTAACGGCGGTCCTGCAGGCGACCTTATAATCGTTATGAAGGTCGAGCCGAGTAAACTATTTAAACGCAAAAACTTTGACCTGTACGTAGAACTTCCCATAGACTATTGCACGGCTACATTGGGTGGCAAGGTAAAAGTTCCGCTAATTGATAACACTATTGAATACACCATACCCGAAGGCACGCAAAGTGGCAAGGTGTTCTTCGTGAGGGGTAAGGGTATTAAGTCTTCAAGGGGTACGGGAGACTTGTATATCGTGGTAAACGTTGAAGTCCCCAACAAGCTTAGCAGAGTGCAAAAGCAAGCCTTAGAAAAATTTAGGGCGGAATTTGACGTTAAACAACACCCCAAAATGAAAGAATACAAAGATAACGTAGAAAAAATGTACGGCGAAAATCCGTACGGAAAATAATCGAATAAAAAACTATGGCAAAATTTATTGAACTTACCGTAAGCACTTCGCACGAGTGTGCGGAACTCGTTTCGGACGTAATGTGGAACTATACCGACCTTGGCGTTGCAGTTAGCGATATTCAAGACGTAATCGACTTAGAGCGCAACGGCAAAAGTTGGGACTACGCTGACGACGCTATTTATAGTGCCGATAAAACGGTGCTTGTAAAGGCGTTTTTCCCCGTAGATAGCATTCAAACTATTGCCCAAGTGGAAGCCGATTTGCAAACGCTTAAACAAAACGCACAATTCCCAACGGGTAGTTTGGAAGTGGTAAAGCGTGAAATTGACGGCGAACTTTGGCGTGAGCAGTGGAAAGAACACTTCAAACCCATACATATAGGCAAAATCGTAATCGTTCCACAATGGATAAAGTATACGGCAACCGACGGTGAAATCCCCGTTTTGCTCGACTCAAATATGGCGTTTGGCACGGGTGAGCACGAAACTACGTCTATGTGCGTGGAATTTTTAGATAAATACGTTAAGCCAAGCGACGTGGTTTTAGACGTTGGTTGTGGCAGTGGCATACTTGGTATTACGGCAAGTAAACTCGGTGCAAAACAAGTTGTTATGACCGATATTGACGAGTGCGCAATCGTTGCAACCCAAAGCAATATGAAACTTAACGGCGTTTCAAACGGCACGGTACTGTTTAAAAATCTTTTAGACGACAATACCGTTAAGGGCGAAGTTATAGTATGCAACATTATGGCTGAAGTTTTAATAGCGTTTGCGCCCTATATCGGTGGAAATCTTACCGATAACGGCACTATTATTCTAAGCGGTATTTTAGCCGATAGATTAGAAAAGGTTAAAAGGGCGTATTTAGATGCAGGCTTTACCTTCGTAGAGCAAAAAATCAAAGGCGAGTGGTCGGCACTCGTTATGAAAAAGTAATATGAAAGCAGTTGTTTTTACCTTAGGGTGCAAGGTTAACGAGTGCGAAAGTGATTCTATTATAAAGGGTTTAATAGATAGGGGCTACGAAGTTTCAAACAAATTAGTTAAAGCCGACTTATACGTTGTAAACACTTGCGCAGTTACGGCTGAAGCCGAAAAAAAGTCACGCCAAACTTGTAGCAGAATAGTAAGGCTTAACCCAAACGCTAAGGTTATTTATACGGGTTGTGCGTGTCAAAAAAGCCCGCACTCTTTTGCGGAAAAGAACCCTAACTTTTTGGTTACGGGTACTTTTGAAAAGGGCGCAATCTTGCAAATGATAGACGATTGCGGTATACGTGTTGCCGAACAAACGGACGCTTACGAAGAACTTTTAGAAGTTAACCCAATGGGTACACGTGCCTTTGTAAAGGTGCAAGACGGCTGTAACAATTTTTGTACTTACTGTATAATACCTTATTTACGGGGCAGAAGCCGAAGCCGTGACCCGCAAAGCGTTAAGGCAGAGTTAGAACGTTTGGTGTCTAAAGAAGCCGTTATAACGGGTATAAATCTAACGTCGTATAATTTTGAAGGGCAGGGGCTAACGGCGCTTATAAAAGCCATTAGCGATGCTGATTGCCGTATTAGAATAGGCTCTTTAGAAGTGGGCGTAATAAACGCTGAGTTCTTGCAAGCGTTAAAGGGGCTTAAACGTTTTGCACCACACTTTCACTTGTCTTTGCAGTCTGGCTCTGACGCCGTTCTTAAGAAGATGAACCGTAGGTATAATAGAGCGCAGTTTATGGACGCAGTTAATCTTATAAGGGAATACTTTCCAAACGCCGGCATAACCACCGATATAATAGTAGGTTTTCCAACCGAAACAGAGCAAGACTTTTTAGATACCTTAGACCTTGTAGAAAGGGCGCAGTTTAGCGATATACACGCCTTTGCTTTCAGTCCAAGGCAGGGTACGGTGGCGTATAAAATGCCAGACGTTGACGGGGTTATTAAAAAACGTCGTTTAGATAGACTTTTAGAAGCAAAAGCAACGGCCAAACAACGTTTTGCTCAAAGTCAGGTGGGCAAGATTTTAGAATTCTTACCCGAAGAGTTTAAAGACGGTTATACCGAAGGGTACAGCGAAAATTACCTACACCTATTCGTAGAAGGCGATGTATCTGGTAAGGAAATCGTTAAGGTTAAGGTTATTAAGCCTTATAAAGACGGCGCTATTGCCCAAATTATATAAAAGGAGAAATTTATGGAAAATTGTTTGTTTTGTAAAATTATTGCAGGGGAAATCCCTTCAACCAAAATGTACGAAGACGACGATATGATAATTATTCGTGATATTGAGCCTAAGGCGAAAAACCATTTTTTGTGCATACCTAAAAGTCACTTTAAACTTCTTGCCGATATGAACGACGTTCAGGCCGAAATGGTTAAGCGTTGCCTTAAGAAGATACCTACGCTAAAAGACGTGCTTGGCTTGCAAAACGGATATCGTTTGGTAATCAATCAAGGCGAAGACGCAGGTCAAACGGTGTTCCACTTACACATACATATTTTGTCTGGTCAAAAAATGGGTTGGACACCCGCATAGTCTAAGTTTTTACTGGTCTAGC
Source organism: Christensenellaceae bacterium (assembly GCA_045542055.1). Taxonomy (GTDB): domain Bacteria; phylum Bacillota; class Clostridia; order Christensenellales; family Borkfalkiaceae; genus UBA1259. The sequence goes on from JAZQKH010000054.1 coordinate 64,176, forward strand.
AGGGCTGTTTAGCAAACGAATATATTTTATTAAAGAATTTAAAAAAGGCTTGCAAGCCTTTTTTTTATGTGCTAATATATTATGCGATAATTAAAGCGTAACTTGGAGAGAAATATGCAAAAGCAAATTAGAGGGATTAATATATTAAATCCTGTAAGAGTGGACGGCGAGTATTACGAAAAAGCCGTTGATTTTGCTATTAAAAACAACTACAATCATATCCAACTTAACGGCCCTATACACGAATTTAGGGTGAGCAACTGTGACGGTATGGTGTTTTATAAAAAGTATTCAATGTTCAACGGCGATAAGGACGCAGACTACGTAAACTATTGTATGGACGTGGTTAATAAGTGCCTTAAAAAGTCGCACGATGCAGGCATTAAAACGTATATGTGGCACCACGAACTTGAAGTTCCTTCAAGCTTTACCGAAGTTTTTCCTGAAGTTTTAAACGACCTTGGCGACGTGGAACTCACCCACCCTATACTTCGTGATTTTATTGAAAACAAGTTTAAGGACTTCTTTGAAGCCTATCCGTATATGGATGGCATAGTAATAACCTATTTTGAATCTAAAATCCCTATTTTAAGGCTCAAAAATCAAAAACTACCTACCGAAAAGCGTATGGAATACGTTACACGCTTGCTTTATGAAACGCTTGCTAAACTCGGCAAAGAGATGATTGTTCGTCCAGATTGTCCTTTAGAAGAAGATATGCTTACCTTAATTGAAACCTATGATAAAGTTTCAACCGATATGATATCGATGAACAAGTGGACGCCGGGCGATTGGTGTTTAACCTTGCCACAGAACGACCATATAAGGCTTATTAAAAACAGTCCCTTGCTTATAGAAACTGATATTTTTGGCGAATACGCCGGCAAAGATATGGTTCCAATTATGCTTAAAAATGAAATCTTAACAAGGGGTGCGTATTGCGAGCAGTTTAACCCCGCAGGCTATTGTAACCGTATTGATAGGGCAGGGCGTTCTTCGTTCGGCACTGTAAACGAAGTTAACCTTCATATAATGAAAGCGTTTATGGAAGGTGGCGATATTGATAAAACGATAGATAATTTCTTTAACGAAAAGTATGGCGACTACGGTGCTAAGGTTAAGTCCGTTATGGAATTAACTGAAGATATTATGACTAAGACCTATTTTGCGGCTGGCTATTATTATAGCGAACTTTCTAAATTTCCAACCATTTATCATTGTAAAAACCACTTCTATTTTGAGTTTATGAAAGACGATTACTCGGTCGTTTCTGAAGAGTGGTTCGTGCCACCAAAATACGTTCGCCCAAGCTTAGAGCAAATTTTTAGTGACCTTGAAGACGCTAGGCAAAAGGCGGTTTGGTCGTTTGAAGTTATTAAAGACTTGCAAGGTAAAATTTCACAAGAAGATTACCGTGACCTTTTCGTAAAGTTTAAAAATCAAGAGTTGGTTGGTAAAATTTGGCCACAATTATTCGGCGTTTTTTATAACTATGCAAAATACTTTGAATACGGCTTTAAACCCCAATATAAAACCAAACTTTACGAGCATTTGGATATGCTTGAAAGTTTTAACAAAGAAGGGCAAGAGGTCTTAGGCAACCAATTTATGGGCATGTTTGACGATAGATTAACAGGCGGATTCGACGGATACGTGGATACTATTGGCGACTTTGTTCGTGACGTTAAAAAGTGCTTTGTATACGAAGAAAAGACCACTGTGCAACTTCAACAATTAAATGCAACCGACTTTATAGTTTGCGGTGGCTGTTGCGAAGGTCATAAAATCAATAAAGAAACAAATTTCAGCGATAGTATTGAACTTGACGGCGAGTTCGTTCGTATTACGGGCAATAAGCGTGGTAAGGCGTGGAGTTATATCAATGCCCACGGCCCGTTTGGCTACGAAATAAAGGTTAAGCCCAACTCTACTAACGTTATATCCTTTACTATGGGTTGCTTAACGCCCCATTTTGAAGTGGGCATAGTCGTTGGCGATAAAAAATACGTTATCAAGGAAGAATATAAGGGCAAAAAGCAATTCGACTTTGAATACGCAGCAGGCTCTGAAAATGCTATAAGGGTAACGGTTGAGAAGATTTCCGACTCAACACCTTGCGCTTACACTATCGTATCTAAGGGAAAATAAGGTTTACGCCTAATTTAATAAGGCGCACGCCTATAAATAATCATAGGAGAAATGTTTATGAAAAAGAGAGTTTTTAGTTTACTATTGGCAACTTGCTTGGTTATGCCGTGTATGTTTGCACTCAGCGCCTGTGGCGGCGGTTGCGAAGAACACGATTATTATATTAATCAAGATAGTAAGCCAACCGTTTTATCAGCAGGCATGATGATTTGTCAAGAGTGCATGGAAGAGGTAACCTTACCATCGCTTAACGATACGGATTATGAAGTTGATGACAAAAATCCTGACCACGTAATATATACTTATAGCGTAGGTAAGCAAACGTTTAGGTTTTATGATACTAATTTTGCTATTTCCGGTCACGAATTAGAAAATGGTATATGTCAATCTTTTCAAATCATCGAATACTATGGCAATAATACTGACGTTGTAGTTCCAGAAATCTACGGCATATATTCCCAAGGCCCTTATACAGATAGACCCGTTAAATGCGTTGGTTTAAATGCTTTTATGGGCAATACGACCATTCAGTCGATTACCTTACCCGAAAGCGTTAATTATATAGATAAAAATGCTTTTGCCAACTGTTCAAACCTAAAATATATTTCTATAGCCTCAACCGAAATGACTATTGACGCTCGTTCGTTCAATGGTTGCACTAAATTAGAAGAAGTTTTGTATAAAGGCACTAAAGAACAATGGGATAACGTTTCAATTAGTGATTCTTTCAACAATCCAATAAAAAATGCAAAAGTTTGCTATTACTCTGAAACTGCACCTACGGTAGAAGAGTATATTGAAAACGAGTTCAAAGCAACAACTTGGCATTACGACGCTAATAATAGGGCTGTTAAGTGGCAATTAAACAACACCAACTTTGTTGATGGTAAGTCTTACACCTATTCTCATAGTGAAGTTGCTTTTGCCGACGAATATTGGTTGGCATTAAAGCAAGCAGAACAACTTGGCATTTTAGGTGATATGTTTGATAACGACGCTGAGCAGATTGAAATGGTTACCACAAGCCAAACTAAAGAAGAATATCAAACTAAGTTTGCTAATTGGTATGCTGGTATTTATTCTACTCAAACAGTCGTATCCTTTGCAGAAGGCAAAATAACCTATACCATAGATGGCAACCCATATGCGCAAATTGAATACGTTGAATTAGAAGGCGTAATTTGCAACACAACCCAAAAAGAAAAAGCGTTTACCTACGATTCTGCAACCGGTAATATTTATGAAGGAAAGTCAGACCAATTTTCTTCAATTAAACACGTTTATACAGTCGTAGAGTAATTAATCTAATTTAATCTATAAAAAAAGCAAGCAAAATTTTGCTTGCTTTTTAATTTTTTTATTGTCTTTTTATAGTTTTACAACTGCAATTTTGGCTTTTCGTCGTCGATAGATAGTAGGTTATAAAATAGACAAATTGCCTTTTTCGTAACGGTATATGCCCACGCCAAAACCTATGGGTAAACCTTGCTTTAACCAATTTACGTAAGCACGCCTTAGCGACGTGTCTTGTGGTAAGTGGTCGGGGTTGCCGTCGTAGTTAACGTCAAACAATCGCCATAACTCTTTATAGTCTGGGTAAGTTTCACTATGTATGATTTGATAGTCGCCTATAAAATGTCTAAGGTTTGATTTCTCGCTTAATACTTCAAGGTTTTTAGGGTAAAGAAGCCAAGATTCGCAAGCAAAAACTATTTGTTCGTTTTTTAGCCTTTCTTTATAGAACTCGTATGCACGAGCGTACGAACTGTTAATCAAATCTCTATCTAAACGTTGTTTACTTCTAGGTATATGAACGTTTATAACTAACGTGTCTGGGGGTAGGGCGGTGCTTTGGTTATTGTGATATAGCGTCTTAAAAGGTATAGATTCAAACTGCAGTCTGTCAAAACAAAACCTTTTAAGTTTATAAAAGCCTACGTGCCAACCCGATACGAACGTTCCCCACACGCCTTGCACCAAAAAACACTCTTCCGCTTTATAGGTTAGGTCAAGCATAACGCCGTCGAAACTGTCAAGTGGTAAGCCTTGTTTTACGTAGTGCTTTCTTAGGCTTTCACTCATTGCTAAAAACAAAACCAGATTTGCCGTAAAACCGTTTACGCCCACGTCGTTGGCAACTATTTGTGCTTTTGCTACCATATCGGAAACGTCAACGTCAAAATCTTTGTTATATGGGATTATTATTTGTTTGAAGGTAGGACGGTCAAGCTTCTTTGCACAATCGATTATAACACTCTTAGCGTGCTCTGGATAGTTGTATTCTGATAAACGTTTTACTATAATATCAAGCATTATTCTATTTCCTTTAACACGCCTTTTACGTGTTCAAGTGCAGTTGCAGTGTCGCCTATACGATTGTCGCCACTTTCACGCTCTACGGTAAGGTATCCGTCGTAGCCTGCGTCTTTAAGTGCTTTTAGATAACTTTTAAAATTAACGCTTCCTTGACCAACTACCGTTTCCTTAAAATATTCTTTTACGTCAATTCCACCCTTGCCACCACTAGCAAAGTGGTCGTATATTATTTTCGGTTGTGTCTTTTTCAGCATTACGCCGTCTTTAACGTGTGTATGCACTATGTAGTCTTTTAAAATTTTTACGGCTTCAGTGGGGCATTGGTCGGTTACCATAACAAAGTTGGCGGGGTCAAGGTTTACGCCCACGCCGCCGTCAGTGTCGTCTAAAAAGGCTTTTAGCGTGCTGGCGTCTTCAGGTCCTGTTTCTATTGCAACCGTTAACCCAATATTTTTTGCGTATACACCAAGTTCGGATAGTGCGTTTAGTAACACGTCGTATCGTGGCTCAAGTTTATCGCTTGGTATTACTCCAACGTGCGTAGTTAAGCACTCTGCACCAAACTCCTTCGCAAGGTCCATTATGCGTTTGGTTTTTTCTATCCGCAAGGGGTTGTCACTGTCAATTTGAAACCCGTAACCACCCATATCGGCAGTAAGTGCACTAAACGTAAGTCCGTTGTCGTTAAGCAATTCTTTAAAATATTTCATTTTTTGTGTGGTTAATTCTTGGCATGAAAATTCGCCCGTAGTCGCATACGTTTGTATCCCGTCAACTTTTAATTTAGATGCTTCTTTTATTGCGTTTTCTAAACCGATTTTAAAGCAGTTAACTGCTATACCCATTTTCATTAGAGTTGCTTCCTAAAAACGTTCTATGAAGATTATAGTATGCGGGCAAAATAAAGTCAATACTTGCATAAAAATAAACGACTTTTGTGGTCAGTGAATAAAAAATTTAATCTTAATAGCAAATTATTTAAAAAATACTTTGACAAACTCGTTTTTTTATGGTAACATATCGTAGACGCAATTAGGGGCGAACGATAGTTCGTGTTTGAAGCGTGGTCTATCATACGTTGTCTCCCTGCTTCGTAACCTTAGCAGGTGAGTGTAATACAACTTAATAGCTATTAAAAAACTTAAGCAAATATGGAGAAATACCCAAGTGGCTCAAGGGGCTCCCCTGCTAAGGGAGTAGTACGTTTATAGCGTAGCATGGGTTCAAATCCCATTTTCTCCGCCAAAAAGTGGCAAAAAACCACTTTTAGGGGTGTTTTGAGTGCTAAATCGCACTCTGAACACTCTTTTTTTATACCCTTTTGACCACTTTTAAAGATTTTTTTCGTATAATTTTTGCAAAATTCCCACAAAAAAGGGAAGTAAAAAGGGCTAAAAAATTAGTAATTCGTTACTTTTTTTGCTTCTTGCTTCTGGTGTT
>JAZQKH010000055.1:0-2029 GCA_045542055.1 Christensenellaceae bacterium
ATTATTCAGTATTAAATATGTTTGATTTTGAAAACGAAAGTGTAGATGAAGATGATTCTAATAAAGTTAACGAAGTTACGGATAAAGTAGAATCAACGGAAGATAATACGAAAGATGAAGAAAATAAAACAGATTTAAATACTGAAAAAGGAGAGAACGAAAAAGACCGGCAGAAAGAAGTTTTAGAAGCGCTCTACGGTAACGTAGAGTGCGGAGAAAACGCCGACCAAGACCAAAACAACCAAGAATAATTTTCAAAAATAGGGGCAAGCAAATCGGCAAATGCGGAGTCTTGCCGATTGCGCTATTTTTGAAAATTCTGGTTATCGAGTATATAATTCCGTACCGCATAGATGCGGAGCGAAGCGGAGCAAGTTTTTTTACACGCCGGCAAAAACGCCCTAAAAATCCCCCAAAAACCCCAAAGGAGTCTACGTGAACGTATACGCTGTCGACATTAAGAAACTAAGTCTGGGTTTCAGACTTTTTCTCACGCTTACCGCTTGTGCGAACTGCGCCGGCGAAATTGAAATGCCTTTGCCAACGCTTGCAAAGTACCTAAACGTCTCACGTCAGACTATCGGTAAACATTTAAAAAACTTGGTTGAGTGCAACGTTCTTAAGTATAAGTACAGTGGAAAGGGGATAATCAACCCCAATTTTTATTACAAAGGTTCTACTTCTGAAAAAGAGTTTTCAGAACAGAAATATAAACAATTTAAAACGGATTTTTAAAAAAGGAGAGAAGAAATGAGAAAAAACGAACTAAAAAACACAAGGCAATACAAAGAAGCTCTAAAACGGACCGAACAAGCACGAAAGGACGGCAATTTAAGACCATACGCATATATGAATAACGTGCCGTTAACGTGGTGTGTGCGGTTTGATTTAACGCCTTTGATGCTTCTTGTTTACTGTTACATACGGGATTGTACAAAAAATATGAAAGAAAGCGCTTTTACGGGCTCAATAAAGAGTCTATGCTCGAAGTTTAACGTAACCTTACCGACGGCAAGAACGGCGCTACGTAAGCTTGAAGAAAAGGGCTTTATTTATAAAGAGAGAAGCAAAAGAGAGAACGTAGAGTGCTGGGTTAGATATCGTGACGGGCTTGTAAGGTATTATTCTGGCGAAGATGAAAGAACGATTGATGAAATTTTGGAGTCAAATTCTGCACGACTAAATATGCGTAGAAGTCTTGATGCACTTCTCTCAGACTAAAATTTTTTAATCTAAAAAGGGTAAACGGGAACGTTTACTCTTTTTTAATGTAAAAAAATTTAACTGTATAGAATAAAAAAACTTTACACTATACGCCCTATATAAAAAATTTTTACACTATACAAAAAACGCCAAAAGCAGTAAAAAATTTTTACTGTGGCGTTTTTTTCTTGTGTTCAACTGTATAGGATAAAAATTTTTGTCACTTAATAAAATTTTGGTGGGGTGTAAAAAAATTTTACACTATACAAAAGACCTTGTTTTTGAGTACAAATGTATAGTGTAAAAAATTTTTATAGGGTATGTAAAAAATTTTTACTCGTTGTATAGAATAAAAAAATTTTACAGTAGAATTTAAAGTTTAAATTTAAAGAAAAAAACGTGCGTGTGCGTGAGAATTGTTAACGTATGACACGGTACAAAGGTAAACAACCAAAAGGTTGTATTTAATAACGAGCCGTTAAAGTTTAAATTTGGGCTTTAAAATAGGCATTGCAATTAAAAAAGGGAAGTAAAAAGGGAAGAGAAAAAGACCAAAAACGCAAGGCGTGAACTATGTTTTTTTATGTTGTAAAACTGTTAATTCGGGGTTCAAATCCCATTTTCTCCGCCAAAAAGTGGCAAAAAACCACTTTTAGGGGTGTTTTGAGTGCTAAATCGCACTCTAAACACTCTTTTTTTATACCCTTTTGACCACTTTTAAAGATTTTTTTCGTATAATTTTTGCAAAATTCCCACAAAAAAGGGAAGTAAAAAGGGCTAAAAAATTAGTAATTCGTTACTTTTTTTGCTTCTTGCTTCTGGTGTT
>JAZQKH010000056.1:0-53855 GCA_045542055.1 Christensenellaceae bacterium
CCTTAGGAGGGGGTTGTTATATCCATTTAACTCATTTAAGTAAAAAAGAAAATTTTGTACTTTTAACAATTGAACGTAAAAACGGCAAATAAAATGCTTGCGTTTATGTAAGGACTAAATTGCTTTGCCGAATAGCCTTAATCCACGACTATACTACTTTATTTTACAATATAAAAAGCAATCTGTCAAACTAATTTTATAAAAGATTTTTCCAATCGAAAAAGATTTACTATAATGCTTTTAAATAATACACCTAACAGTCCACCTATGACAGAGTAAAAGTTTATCGTGTACCTTTTTGCGCCGTGTGCCGAACAATAAAAAAGTGACTTGTCTTAAGACAAATCGCTTGAATTATTAAATTTTTGTAAAAATGTTGACAAAGTTTAAATTATTACATATAATAAGACTGTAAATAGACTCTTTGGTTGCATAGGTAAATCTTCTATGCATAAAATTCAACAGGATTGTCGTTAGTTGATTAACCAGGGAGTTTTTTTATTTTAAAATTTCCATTGCTAAAACTATCCAATTAACTTTTTCCCCATCATAAGAAGGTTTTACTCCCACTCTGTATTTTTCAAACTCAAAATTAAACCTATCGCTTGAATTATTAAATTTTTATAAAAGTGTTGACAAAATTCTAATTATTGCATATAATAAGAATATAAAATCCTTGCCCGACGCTTCGGGCGTGGTAGGGGGGGCTATGTAATAGCATCCACTGTGCAAGGTGAATCAAGAGAGCATTTTAGGTGCTCTCTTTTTTTATTACTATACTAATTTATTTATCTCTTATTTTTTTATTTTAATTTTTTATAATATAAAATATATTATTTATAACAAAAGCACCTACCTTTAAGTAAGTTCTTTGTGTTTGGTTTAATCTTGTTCTTTAGTACAATAGTCTAAATATTCCATGCTTTCGTCAGGCGTGGAAATTCTAACCTCTTTTTCGCCTTCTTTAACCATTAACACTAACGGATAACCTAAACATGGTGCTTTCCCGTTATATTTTGCTCTATATATTTGATATCCTTTCCAGTCTTTATCCCTAACTATCTCGTCCGCAAATCTACTTTTAATGTAATTTTCTTTTGCTTCTTTTAATTGCTTTTCAAACTCTTTCATTTTATCAATCAGCCTTTTTCATTACTTTATTACAAAACTTTTCATCCATAAACACGTTTGTTAAATTCGTGTATTCTATCTCTTCTTTAGTTCTTGAAAAAAATTTGTTAATTTCTTTTCCCTTATAGGTCCTATTAGTTTGTGGGTCATAAATAAATAATTCGCCACGCACATCTTTTTCAGCAACTACTATATGTCCATCATCAGTATTACGCCATCTAACGACAACACTATACATCTCTCCTGCCCTAATAGTTTTATTTAAAAACTCATGTTGTTCATTCGTGTTTTTAAAATCACTTTCAGGGTGCCATCCATCAGCGTCTAAATACGCCCTATTTGTATTACTAGCCAAATTTCTACTGTACTCGTTGTTAAAATTAGGTAATGCTCGCACATTATAGCCAAGTCTTCTCGCAACATAAACTGCTACACAAGTTGAGCAATTACTATCATAACCTTCAACTTTGTTGTAATATGGGTTACACGCTCCATTGTCTGCTTGCTTAAAAGACATTTTATTGCCCTTTTAAGCACTTGCTTTTGTTTCTCGCTATAATAGTTACTCTTCATTAATTACACCTGTTATAGCGTCTATTACACGGTCAAGCGCACTCTTTTGGTTTTCGTTGTTACCATATAGAATCATTAGCCTTTCAACTATCTTTATTCTATCCATAGGTGAACACTTGTTTATGTCGTTAACAACGGAAGCCATTGCTTTGTCTATTATGTCTTTTGCAAGTTTGTGATTATCTTGCTTTGAACTTTTTTGAACTTCCTTTTGAACTTTGTCATTGTTGTTTGAACTTTTAAACTTGTTCAATATCTTTGATATTGCATTTGGCGAAACGTTGAACTTTCTCGCAATATCGCTTTTTGTTTTTCCACCGGCAAAGTCAGTAATTACTTCTGCTCTTTGCTTGTCAGTTAAGTGCCTACTCACTTTTACCACTCCTTTATATTTTTATGCATAATAAAAACACCTACTATTTAGTAAGTGTCTTTTAGTTTAGTTTAGAATATCTAAATATTTTAAGTTTTCTTCATCTTCCGACAGCCTTATTTCACCATTTTTTTCGTTTGCCATAAGAAAATATGGCATACCCAGGTAAGGCGCTTTACCTTTCCAAGTAGCAAAATAAACCTGATAACCTTTCCAATCTGGCCCCCTGTCAACACCATCTGCGTGTCTCATTTGTCTATATTCTTCAATTGCGTCTTGCAAATCTTTTTCAAACTCTGTCATTTTAATCTACCTTCTTCATAATTTTATCGCATACAGCTTCATTCATTGACACATTTGTCAGGTTGACATAAACCATAGAGCGTTCTACGCTTTTAAAATATTTGCTTATTTTATTATTTGCATATTTCTTGTTAGATTGTGGGTCATATAAAAAAAGTTTTCCGTCTACGTCTTTTTCTGCAAGTATTATATGAAAGCCACCTTTACGCCAACCAAAAGAGACACTATATATTTCACCTGGTTGAATTATTTTTTCTAAAAAAGAGTGTTTGTTTTCACCAAAATATTTAATGGCTTGTGGTTGTTCATTTTGCGCGTCTTTATATGCTTTATACGGGTTGTTTGCTAAATCTCTCATTGTACTATTTGTGTAAGACCCAGAATATAAATATGGTAACGCTCTAACATTATACCCTTGTCTTCTTGCGACATAAACAGCAACACAAGTTTGGCAATTATCTTCATAACCTTCAACTAATTTATGATAAGGGTTGAACGCGCCGTTATCTGCTTGCCGAAAAGACATTTTCTTACCTTTTTCAGCACCGGCAATACACCCTTTTTTATAAGTATAATTTTTTTCAGGGGTATGTTCTTGAAAATTATTTTTATCTATACAAGTCGCCTTCTTTAAAGACTTTTTCTTTTTTTTATTTTTTCCCAAGATTTCTTCATAACTTGTATTTTGTCGATACTCTTTTACGCCGTCTTTGGACGTGAATTTGCCGTCGTTATCTCTTGGGTGCTTGCTTTCATCAAACTCTGCCATAATGATACCATTTTTCCTTTTAATTGTCAAGGGTGATACAAAATATCGGCATAAGTCAGTATTAAAAAGTTGGTATGTGGCTATAATTAAAACGTCTATAATACAAGCGACTATTCGGCACTTAAATAGACAAAAAAACATAAAATGTTACGGGAAGATTTTTTAACGTGGATGACAAGATGATTAAGAGAGGAGAATTATATTATGCAGACTTAAGCCCGGTAGTTGGAAGCGAACAAGGAGGGGTGCGCCCTATTTTAATAGTACAAAACGATACGGGCAACAAATATAGCCCCACAATAATAGCGGCAGCAGTAACCAGTAAACTGACCAAGGCAAAGCTTCCGACACACATTGAGCTAAATGCAAACGAATACGGGCTTTCAAAAGACAGCGTAATACTTTTAGAACAAATACGAACGCTTGACAAAAGGCGACTAAAGGAACGCATAGGCGAACTACCTAGCAACACAATGCGAAAGGTCAACACTGCCCTGCTTATTAGTCTTGGATTTAACGATATATTAGGTCGTGACACGAGTAGAGCATAAATACAAAAGTAAAAACGGTTAGCAAAATCCCCAATTTGGCTGCTAACCGTTTTTTTATTTTTCTTCCAAAAGGTCGTCAACAGTGACGCCAAAATAATGGGCAAGCCCCACTATCGTATCTAAATCAGGCTCTCTACTGCCCGTTTCCCAAAAACTAACCGTTTGATTAGATACGCTAAAAACTTCACCCAAGGCACGTTGAGAAAGTTTTTTATCAATTCTTAATTCCCTTAATTTAACCCCAAACACGTTATTCTTCATAAAAAATAGTTTTACGACAAAAGGTAGGAATACGCACTACCCCTACACAAAGTCAACCCCAACACGTAAATTTTTATATATTTAGTTTATAACAAAATGTAGGAATTTGCTTGACATCCAACATTTTGTAGAATATAATATTTCAAAAGCGACAGGAAGTGGTACTAATGAAGAAAATTGATACTGCCGTAGAAAACCAACAAAACAAGGCGCTAAATGCTCTAAATAACGTACGCAAAGGGCTAACTTACGGAGAATTATTAAAGCGATGGGCAATAAAACTACTTTGCTTTTTGATAGTGCCAATAGTTATTTCGCCCGTGGTTGCCTTAGTTGATTACGTTCGTAAAAAAACTCTTGGGAAGGAATACAAACGAATTATTGAAGAGCAACTAAGCATAATTGAAAAAAGTTTAGATGACAATCCATCGGCAACCAAACTATGTACCGACTTTATTCAAAAAATGCAAAAAGGCTACGTTTGGAGCGTTAAATTTGATAAAGAACACGTTTTACGCAAGGTAAGTTTTAAGGTTTATAGCGATTGCGTTATTTTCTTTAAGGGACAATACTTTGAAGTCAGGTTAAACTTTTCAGACTACAATATAAAAGACTTGCCAAACGACCTTTATTTAATAGCGCTATGCAGAAAACTTCATCAAATGCTCACACCATTTTTAGAAGAATACACAAAGAGTTTTAACAACTGCAAGACGGCTTTCTATTTAGATACCGTTGCCGATTTCCCTTATCAAGACACGGCAGAGTTTTCCACCATTGAACTTCTTTACGACAACACCGAATATTTAGCTAGGTCTGATTGGTAATTAAACCTTCAATTAAATTTCAATAAAGTTCACTATTTACCAATCACACGAAATAAAGCGAAAAGGCAATAACCTTTTCGCTTTAAAAATATTCTTAAATTAAAGTTCCTTTACAACCGATTGGTAAGGCTTTCTGCTTTTTTCACGCACGGGGATATCCGAATAACCAAGCGCAACGACCACGTTACACTCCTCCCCGTCATCCATACCGCAAGCCGACCTTAATTTTTCCTGGTTAATATACCCTATAAGGCAGGAAGCGAGCCCCATACTTTCAGCGCACAAGGTAATATATGCAAGTGTTTGACCAACGTCGTATTTTACGAAGTGCATTTCGTCGTACTTATGCACAACGTCTTTAAGAAGCCTTGCTTTAGTTCCGCTAACCACGATATACCCGCCCGCTTTTGACAAGAAAGCGTTTCTACCGTTATCTTGAAGGGATTGGGTTATTAAATCAATTTTTTCTTGCGAACTAACGCCGTAAATCTTCCACGGTTGACTGTTACAAGCCGACGGAGTTAGCCTTGCAACTTCGCAAAGCATGGTAATCTTCTCTTTTTCCACAAGCTTGCCTGAAAAGTTTCTGCAAGACTGTCTTCTTAAAACCAAATCCTTAAATTGAGCGTAATCCATAGCACACCTAACCTATAATTTATATTTATAGTTTATAATTATATGCCTTAAATGTCAATGGCTATGCGTTAAAAAGCACAGTTTTTTCTTTTTTATATCTTTCAACGGCTTTAAGGTAACGTTCAGACAGTTGCAAACAGTACCTTTGTTTTTCATCGTAGCTTAGCTGGTCGTAAACTTCGTGGTCGGTAAGCCTACCTATTGCGTTTGAAATTTCGCCTTCTTCATCTAGAATCTTTTTAACCTTTACGTAGAACGCTTCAAAATCGTCGTTAGTTTTACGTATATCGCCACTGACCTTTTGCGTATAGAAATCTTTTACTTTAGAAGCGGAAATTCCGGCCTCTTTGGCTTTTAATAGTTCTTGTTGTAAGTTTGCGTGATAGCGCTCCCAAAACCCGCTTTTAAGGCGTTTTTTGGCTTCTTTGCAGTAATCCTTTAGGGTTTTTTGTTCTTCCATGTCATTTTTCTCCGTTTTTCTACATATTTCGCCAAAATTCTTACGTAAAAAATAAAACCTACCAAAGATATCTTTGGTAGGTTCAACTTTTAGCCTTTAATGCTTCTTTTTCTTGCAGCTTCAGCTTTCTTTTTCCTTTTCAAGGAAGGACTTTCGTAAAATTCTTTTTTACGTAAATCGCCGATGATGCCGTCACGAGAACACTTTCTTTTAAAACGTCTTAAAGCGCTATCGATGTTTTCGTTTTCGCCAACTCTAACAATGCTCATTCTTTTCACCTTCCTTTGCCTAAGCGCAGAATTTGTTTTACAACTTTTATTAGTATACAAAAACGGCAGTTTTTTGTCAACAAAAAAACAACCGTTTTGCAAAATTTATTTTTATATTAGCGTCATAATTTTGCTTAGATTAAGTTCCTTTGCACTACTTGATACGGTAAACCAATCTATAATAGTTAAAATTCCGCACAGCCCACCTGTTAACAACTTTAATATACCCATACCAACGTCGCCAAGCATAAACCTATCTATGCCGTACGCCCCTAAAAATATTGATATTAAAAGTATGGTAGACGGGTCTTTTAGTTCAATGCTTTGAAGAAGATACAATTTCTCATCTGGCAACGATTCAAGCTTATTTCTAAGCATCATTATGGATTCTGCGGGAAAATATTTTGCGTTTGCTATAAGATAAGCGTCAACTCTGTCTTGTGTCATTTGCGAAAACTCCTTTATTCAATAAGTAATAATTAAAAATCTTGTGATAAGTAGAAGCGCCAAAGCGATTGCCAAAAAGTCAAATACCTTTTTAGCCTTACCCCTTGCGTGCAACAGCCCGTATACCACCACGGCAGTGGGAAGTGCTAAATAATTATATGCAAAATAACCCCTAACGTTACCATTAAATAAGCATAACATTGCACGGGTCATACCACACGCAGGGCAATCGTAACCCGTAATAAACCTAATTAGGCAAGTTTGCCCAAGCCTTAGCAACACCAAGTAATAGATTACGGCAACGGCTATTAAAACAAGGTCGATTATTAGCCATCTTTTTATTTTATGAACCGTAGTTTGATTTTGCATAAAACCACACCGCCTTAGCTTATTTTGATTATAGCACGATAACGCAAGCATGTCAACAATACTAAATAAAAACCCAAGCATTTTGCTTGGGTTTAGATTTTAATTTACACGTTTTTCACAATATACGCAACGAAGAATACTGCCGTCTGCTTGGGCTGGCTTTGCTATATGTTTTAGTTCTTGCTCAGTTTGAGTAATGCAACCGGGGTTTGTGCATTTATGTTCGGAATAAATTAGTTTAGTCCTGTCACCCAAAACGTCCACGTCGGCTTTTTCCTTTTCTTCTAAAAGTTTTAGAATAAGCGCCATACGCATAAGTTTACCGTTAAGCACTTGCTTAAAGTAGCACGCACGTGCGTCTTTATCGACGTCAACGCTAATCTCGTTTACCCTTGGCAATGGATGAAGCACTATGGTGTCGGGCTTAGCAAGGTTTAATTTTTCAGCCGTTAAGATATAACTATCTTTTAACCTTTCGTATTCATCTAAGTCGGCAAAGCGTTCGCCTTGGACTCTTGTCATATAAAGCACGTCAAGTTCGGGAAGAACGGAAACAAGGTCGTCGGTTTCACGATATTCCATTTTGCCGTCCATAATATCGTGCTTAACGTAACTCGGAATTTTAAGTTCGTCGGGCGAAATTAAAATCGCCTTAATACCTGTATATCTTGAAAGCGCACCGAGAAGTGAGTGCACCGTTCTGCCATACTTTAAGTCACCGCAAAAACCTACGGTAAGGTTGTTAAGCCTACCCTTTTCACGCTTAATGGTAAGAAGGTCTGCTAAGGTTTGAGTGGGGTGTTTATGACCGCCGTCCCCTGCGTTTATTACGGGTATACTTGCGTTCATAGCGGCAACCATTGGTGCACCCGCCTTGGGATGACGCATTGCAATAATATCCGCATAACAACTTATTACCTTAGCGGTATCGGCAACGCTTTCGCCCTTACTTGCAGACGATGAGTTTGCAGAAGAAAAGCCTATTACGTTCCCGCCAAGTTCCATCATAGCGGCTTCAAAACTAAGCCTTGTACGTGTAGACGGCTCAAAAAACAAGGTCGCAAGCTTCTTGCCTTTGCACTTTTGCGAATACTTTTCAGGATTTTCCGAAATATCACTTGCAACGGCTATAAGTTGGTCAAGCTCTTCAATAGTTAAGTCGGTTACGTCTAAAACACTTCTCATATTAACCCCTTTTTATCCAACTCTCATCAGACGGATTGTTGCGGAAGGCTATAAGTCTTTCAACGTCTTCGGCTTTTATGTAACCTTGTTCTGCTGCGGTGGTAGCAATTACGTCTAAATTGGTAAGTGAAACGTTTTTAACGTTTGCTTCCTTTAATCTTTCAATGCCTTTCTTCATACCGTAAGTGAAAATACTTACGACGCCTAAAACGTTTGCACCGGCATCTCTTAACGCTTGCACGGTTTCGATAACGCTTCCGCCCGTAGAGATAAGGTCTTCAACAACTACTACCTTTTGACCGGCTTCTAACCTACCTTCGATTTGGTTTTGCCTGCCGTGGTCTTTAGCGCCCGAACGAACGTAGCCCATAGGAAGCCCTAAAAGGTGTGCGGTGATGGCAGCGTGCGCAATACCCGCAGTTGCAGTACCCATTAAAACTTCGGCGTCGGGATAGTTCTCTTTTATAGTTTGCGCTAGGGCCGTTTCAACGTCTAATCTAACTTCAGGTGCGGTTAGCGTTAAACGGTTGTCGCAATAAATTGGGCTTTTGATTCCGCTTGCCCAAGTAAACGGTTCTTCCGGACGAAGAAATACCGCTTTGATTTTAAGTAAGTCTTTTGCAATTACTTGGCTAATGTTTTCCATATTTTTCTCCTTGTAAGTTACATTTTTAATATCAAATCTTTGAGTTGTGAAAGGTCATCGGCAATAAAGTCGTAGCCCGCCTTAGCAAGTTCTTCTTTTGAACCAAACCCGTAGGTTACGCCTATTGATTTTATATTGTTTTGCCTTGCGCCGATAGCGTCGAACTTTCTATCGCCAACCATTACGGCTGAATTTGCGTCTAAGTTAAGTTCTTTTACGGCAAGCGCTATAATCTGTTCTTTTTCGGTTAGGCTTCCATCTATCGTTGCACCAAACACCCCGTCAAAGTAATCGTAAATCCCCAAATATTTAAGTATCTTTACGCTTGGCTCAGTGGGTTTTGAAGTACATACAACAAGTTTTAAGCCAACCTTTTTTAAGTCGTCTAAAAGGGCGTCTATCCCACTATACATACTGCACATATACATGCCCTTATCTTCGTAAAATTCCCTATAATAGAGTCTTGCTTGGGTTGCCTTCTGCTTATCAAACCCATAAAACTCCATAAAAGCATTTACAAGTGGTGGACCTATAAGCCTGTTAAGGCTCTCTTTACTTTCACCTTCTATGCCGAACTTCTTTAACGCATACGCCACCGACGTTCTTATGCCTTCGCCCGAATCGTTTAGCGTGCCGTCAAGGTCGAACAAAACGTATTTTAACATCCTAAGAACTCTTTAACGCAACGCTCGTACGCCTCAACGGGGTCGGGTGCTGCGGTTATAGGTCTACCAACCACAATGTAGTCAGAGCCTAATTCCCTTGCTTTTGCGGGGGTTGTAACACGTTTTTGGTCACCAACGTCGCCGTCGGCAAATCTTACGCCTGGGGTTACGGTTATAAAGTTATCACCACAAACGTCGTGTACCTTGCCCGCTTCTAAAGGCGAACAAACTACGCCGTCCAAGCCGGATATCATAGCGTTATTTGCATAGTGCATAACCACTTGGTCGATAGGCTTGTCTATCAATAAATCGGCAGTCATACTTTCTTGGTCGGTTGAAGTAAGTTGCGTTACGGCAATTAAAATAGGTCTTGTGCCATCCGGCTTAACCAAGCCTTCTAACGCCGATTTCATCATATTTATCGTTCCGCCTGCGTGAAGGTTCGTCATATCAACGTCAAGGCGTGAAAGAACTGCCATTGCCTTTTTAACGGTTGTGGGAATATCGTGTAGTTTAAGGTCAAGGAAAATTTTGTGTCCCCTTGCCTTAATTTCTTGCACGATAGAAGGACCTTCTGCATAGAAAAGTTCCATACCGATTTTAACGAAAGGTTTTTTGCCGGTAAACTTATCTAAAAACGCAAGCGTTTTTTCTTTACTGTCAAAGTCACATGCAATAATTACGTCTTTTGCCATTATTCTACTACTCCAATTATCTCACTTAAATCGTTTATTTTATATTTTTCCATAACAGCGGGAAGCTGTTCAATTATTTGCTTGCACACGTACGGGTTAATCAGGTTTGCAGCACCCACCTGCACTGCGGTTGCACCCGCAAGCATCATTTCAATAACGTCTTCTGCAGTAGATACGCCACCTATGCCGATAACGGGTATTTTAACCGCCTTTGACACTTGGTAAACCATTCTGACCGCAACGGGGAAAATTGCATCGCCTGAAAAACCACCCATCTTGTTTGCTATAACGGGCTTTTTGCTTTTAAGGTCAATACGCATACCGAGCATAGTATTTATTAGGCTTATACCGTCTGCACCGGCGTCTTCGCACGCCTTGGCAATAGCAACTATATCGGTAACGTTTGGCGAAAGCTTTGCTATAACGGGTTTGGAAGTGACCTTTTTAACCGCAGAAATTACGCTTGCGGCTGATTTTGGGTCTGTGCCGAAACTCATACCACCACCGTGAACGTTGGGGCAACTAATGTTTACTTCAAACCAACCGATTTGCTCGCAACTATCTAATTTTTGAACGGTGTAAACGTAATCTTCAACTGAAAACCCACTCACGTTTGCCATAACGGGCTTGTTAAAACACTTTGAAAGTTTGGGTAATTCTTCTGCTATAACCTTTTCTACACCGGGGTTTTGCAAGCCTACGGCGTTAATCATACCGTTTTTGCACTCGGCAATTCTTGGCGTAGGGTTGCCGAAACGTGCTTCCTTAGTAGTACCCTTAAAAGAAAACGTGCCAAGTATATTTATATCGTAAAGTTCGCTAAATTCGTAGCCGTAACCAAACGTACCGCTTGCAGGAATTACGGGGTTGTCAATTTGTATACCACAAAGGTTAACGCTTATTTTTCCCATATAATTTCCTCCTTAACGAGTACGGGTCCGTCTTTACAAATACGCTTGTTGCCGTATAGCGTTTTACACGAACAACCCATACAAGCGCCAAAGCCACAGCCCATACGTTCTTCAAAGCTACACTGCCCGCTCGTTTTAGTTGCGTTATAAACGGCTTTAAGCATAGGCTCTGGACCACAAGTGTAAAAATACGAGTAGTCTAAATCTTTAATAGCGTCGGTAACGAAGCCTTTAACGCCGTAACTTCCATCCACCGTAGTTACCGTAACTTTTGCACCCAAATCTAAAAAGTCTTGCTCGCAAAAAATTTCATTTTTAGTGTTAAAACCAAGCACTACGCTTACTTTTTTACCTTGCTTTATAAGGCGTTTAGCGAGTAAATACATGGGCGGTACGCCTACGCCACCACCTATTAAGAGTGGACTATCGCCCGCTTTAGATAGGTCGTAGCCGTTGCCTAAGCCGGTTAAAATATCTAAACTGCCCGCACGCATATTGCTGAGCATTTCAGTACCCTTGCCAACCACTTTATAAATAATGGTAACCGAGTTTTCATCTAAATCGAAAACCGAAATAGGACGGCGTAGGTACAAACCGTCAATTTTGATATTTATAAACTGACCGGGCGTCGTGATAGCCGAAACGTCACCTAAAAGACGCATTTTATACACGCTTGGTGCAATGCGAACGTTTGAAGCTATTTCAAATAAACCTTGTTTCATAATTTACCTTAAGCATCGATGGTAGAAACTGTAATGGTGGTTTCTTCCAAAACGTCTAAGAGAGTTGCAACCGTGTCGAACGAAGTAAATAACGTAACGTTGTTTTCGGTTGCCAATGAACGTATAGCGTAACCGTCTTTAACAGACGCCGAATCGCTACCTACGTTGCTGGTGTTGATTATATACGCAAGATAGCCTTGCCTAATAGCGTCTGGAATCTCGTTATTACCATCGCTAATCTTGCCAAGAATATGCGTTCTTATGCCGTTCGTTTTAAGGAACTCACCCGTACCCTTGGTAGCCTGAATATTAAAGCCCAAGTTATAGAATCTTCTGATTAAAGGAAGCATTTCTTCTTTATCTTTATCAGCAACGGTAACGAGCACCGTGCCGTAATTTTGAATTTTCATACCCGATGCTTGCAACGCTTTATAGAGCGCACGGTTAAGCTTATCGTCGTAACCGATTGCTTCACCCGTTGACTTCATTTCAGGCGACAAGTAAGCGTCTAAGCCTTTGAGTTTATTAAAAGAGAATACGGGCACTTTAACGTACCAACGTTTCTTTTCTTCGGGGTAAATATTGAATATGCCTTGCTCTTTTAGGCTCTTGCCCAAAATAACGTCGGTAGCGATATCCGCTAAAGAATAGCCCGTTGCCTTCGATAAGAAAGGTACGGTACGGCTTGAACGTGGGTTAACTTCAATAATGTAAACCTTTTCATCTTTATCAACGATAAATTGAATATTGAATAAACCAACAATACCTATACCAAGACCAAGCTTTTTAGCGTATTGTAATATAATACCCTTAACCTTGTCTGAAATTGAGAAGGTTGGATAAACGCTGATAGAGTCGCCAGAGTGAATACCCGTTCTTTCAACAAGTTCCATTATGCCTGGCACGAAAACGTCTTTACCGTCGCAAATAGCGTCAACTTCAACTTCTTTACCAACGATGTATTTATCAACTAAAACAGGCTTGTCTTCGTCGATTTCAACAGCGGTTTTAAGATAGTGTTTTAGTTGTTGTTCGTTACCTACTATTTGCATAGCCCTACCACCAAGAACGAAGCTGGGGCGAACTAATACGGGATAGCCTATTTCTTTTGCGGCGTTAACGCCGTCTTCTATCTTAGTAACTGCTTTGCCGTTTGGTTGCGGAATATTAAGCGCTTTAAGAATCTTTTCAAAAGCGTCACGGTTTTCGGCACGTTCAATAGCGTCGCAGTCAGTACCGATAATTTTAACACCCCTATCCCTTAACGGCTCTGCTAAATTGATTGCCGTTTGACCGCCAAGCGATGCGATAACGCCTTCAGGACGTTCGAACTCTATAATATTCATAACGTCTTCGGGGGTAAGTGGTTCAAAGTATAGTTTATCTGCCGTAGTGTAATCGGTAGAAACGGTTTCAGGGTTGTTGTTAACTATTATTGCTTCATAGCCCGCCTTTCTAATGGTAGATACGGCGTGTACGGTAGAATAGTCAAACTCTACGCCTTGACCGATACGGATAGGACCTGCGCCAAGAACCATAATCTTCTTTTTGCCCGACATTTTAACTTCCGTTTCACCCGTATAGGTTGAGTAAAAATACGGAATATACGCACCCGTATGACAGGTGTCAACCATCTTGTAGTACGGGAACATTTTATTAGCCTTTCTGATATTGAATACTTCAAGCTCGGTCATATTCCAAAGCCTTGCTATATACTTATCTGAAAAACCCATCTTCTTGGCGTTAAGAAGCTCAGCCACGTCGCCAACCTTTTCTTTAAGCACGTATTCTTCGTCAATAATCTTTTTAATTTCTTCCAAGAAAAGTTCGGTAATCTTAGTTATATCGTGAATTTGCTTTACGGTAACGCCCCTTGCAAAAAGTTCTGCTATTGCAAATAGGTTATCGTCACGGAATTCTTTAATATAGTCTAATAGTTCGTCAACCGACTTGTCGTCAAACTTAGCCATATATAAGTGACGAACGCCTATTTCTAACGAGCGAACTGACTTTAACATACACTCCGCAAGGTTGCTACCAATACCCATAACTTCGCCCGTAGCCTTCATTTGCGTGCCAAGTTTATTAGACGCTTGGGTGAATTTATCAAACGGGAAGCGTGGGAATTTTGCCACTACGTAGTCAAGCCTTGGCTCGAACGCTGCGGTAGTGTTTGCAATTTTAATTTCATCTAAGGTCATACCAACTGCTATCTTTGCGGTCACCCTTGCGATGGGATAGCCACTTGCTTTAGAAGCAAGTGCCGACGACCTTGATACACGTGGGTTAACTTCAATTAGATAGTATTGGCTTGAATTGGGGTCTAAAGCGTATTGAACGTTACAACCACCTTCGATTTTTAGTTCTTTAATAATTTTAAGCGCACTGTCGTTAAGCATTTTTAAGTCGTGGTCGTTTAGCGACATTATGGGCGCAACTACGATAGAGTCACCCGTATGTACGCCAACGGGGTCAACGTTTTCCATACCACATATGGTTATTGCCTTGTTGGTAGAGTCACGCATTACTTCAAACTCTATTTCTTTATAACCCTTAACGCTCTTTTCGATTAAAACTTGGTGTACGGGCGAAAGTGCAAAAGCGTTTCTGCCTATTTCTAAAAGTTCAGCCTCGTTATCGGCAAAGCCACCACCCGTTCCGCCAAGCGTAAACGCAGGGCGCAATACTACGGGATAGCCTATTTTTTCAGCCGCTACTTTTGCTTCCTCTAATGAATATGTTATTTCAGACGGAATAACCGGCTCGCCGATAGATTGGCAAAGTTCTTTAAAAAGTTCTCTGTCTTCAGCACGTTCAATACTTTCACTGCTCGTGCCTAGTAGTTCAACGCCACATTCTTTTAGAACGCCCTTTTTGTCAAGTTGCATTGCTAAGTTTAAGCCCGTTTGACCGCCGATACCCGGCACGATAGCGTCGGGACGTTCGTAACGAAGGATTTTAGCAACGTATTCTAACGTTAACGGCTCCATATAAACCTTGTCTGCAATGGTGGTGTCAGTCATTATGGTTGCGGGGTTAGAGTTAACTAAAATAACTTCATAGCCTTCTTCTTTAAGCGCTAAACAAGCCTGTGTACCTGCATAGTCAAACTCTGCCGCTTGCCCGATTACTATCGGACCTGAACCTATAATCAAAATCTTTTTTAAGTCTGTTCTCTTTGCCATAGTTGTCTCCTTTATTTACTTTGGTAAGCTATTTTGCCGTCTACAATCGTAAGCAGGCATTTGCCAAAAACCTTTTCCCCCTCAAACGGCGTGCTTCTGCCCTTTGAGTAGAATTTAGACGGGTCGATTATATATTCTTTATCTAAATCCCACACGCAATAATCGTTTGATTGTGGAATATTAAATCTCTTTTTAGGTGCTATACTAAACAACTCTATTAAGCGGTTTAGGGTTATAACACCATTTTTAACTAGTTGTGTGTAAAGCACGGCAAAAGCCGTTTCTAAACCAACTATACCGTTCACGCTTCCTTTGAGCCCCTTTGCCTTTTCTTCTGCAGAGTGTGGTGCGTGGTCGGTGGCTATCATATCGATAGTGCCGTCCTTAATACCTTCTATTAAGGCAAGCCTATCGGCTTCGCTTCTGATTGGCGGGTTCATTTTGAACTTGCCGTCGTCAACTAACATTGAATCATTAAAGACTAAATAGTGTGGTGCAGTTTCACACGTTACGTCTACACCTTCAGCCTTAGCCTTTCGTATAAGTGCAACGCTCTCTTTTGTAGATATATGGCAAACGTGATATTTAACACCCGTTTCTTTTGCAAGAATTAGGTCACGTTCAATTTGCTTCCACTCGCTCTCAGAGCATATGCCCTTATGACCGTTCGCCTTAGCGTATTCGCCGTCGTGAATATATCCACCCCGTAGCAAAGAATTGTCTTCACAGTGGGCAACGATAATTTTATCAAGCGCCTTTGCAGTAATCATTGCACGGCGCATCATATCTTCCGTTTGAACGCCACGCCCGTCGTCGGAAAAGCCTGCAACAAAAGGCGCTAACGCCTGCATATCCGACAACTTTTCACCGTTTTGACCTACGGTTATAGAGCCGAAAGGCAGTATCTTACATACGGTGTCACGCTTAATTAAATCGGTTTGAACTTGTAAGTTTATCAAGTTATCTGGTACGGGCGAAAGATTTGGCATTGTGCAAACGTTAGTATAACCGCCTGCTACTGCCGATTTAGAGCCCGTCGCAATACTCTCTTTATAAAAAAAACCCGGCTCTCTGAAATGCACGTGCACGTCACAAAAACCGGGAAAGATAAAACAATTATCGTTTAAAGTAATATCAAAAAGAGAAAAGTTATCCTGTGGGTCGGAAGTGATTAACGCTTGCAATTGAGTTTTATCCGTAACTTTTCTGATTTCGCTCATAAAATTCCTATAAAAAAGTCTACCGAATTCGGCAGACAAAAGTTTCTTTTTTAAGCACAAGTTCTATCCGCCGAAGATTACTTCGGTGCTTTGGATTTTCATTTTGAATATATTACCACATTCTACGTAGCAATGTCAAACGTTTAAGGGCTTGCCTTAAAAAATAATATTTAAATTTAGTTATAAAGCCCAATAAAATCAATAAGCAAGACTTATAGGGTTGCGCACATAACCGCCTTGATGGTGTGCATACGGTTTTCGGCTTCTTCAAAAACAACCGATTGTTTGCTTTCGAACACTTCGTCGGTTACTTCCATACTGTCACGACCAAACTTTTCGCCCATTTCTTTGCCGATAACAGTTTTCATATCGTGGAAAGACGGCAAGCAGTGCATAAATATTGCCGTGGGCTTTGCGTAAGACATTGCCGTGGCGTTTACTTGGTAAGGTGAAAGTTCGCTAATTCTTTCTGCCCAAACTTCCACGGGTTCACCCATAGACACCCAAACGTCAGTATAAACGACGTCAGCACCACTAAGTGCCTTTTGAACGTCCGTTTCAAAGCAAAGTTTTGCACCCGACTGCTGTGCCAACTTTATGCACTCTTCTACCAACGCACTGTCTGGAAAATACTTTTTAGGCGCACAAGCCGTAAAGTTTACGCCCATTTTTGCACAACCCACCATTAAACTGTTGCCCATATTATATCTAGCGTCACCCATATACACGAAGTTAAGCCCTTTAAGGTAACCGAACTTTTCCTTCATAGTTAAAAAGTCTGCAAGAATTTGCGTGGGGTGGAATTCGTTTGTTAAACCGTTCCATACGGGAACTGACGAATATTTAGCAAGTTCTTCAACTATTTCTTGACCGTAACCACGGTACTCAATACCGTCGTACATACCGGATAGCACCCTTGCCGTATCGGCAATGCTTTCCTTTTTGCCTATTTGTGAGCCGGTTGGGTCTAAATAGGTTGCACCCATACCCAAGTCGTATGCGGCAACTTCAAAAGCACATCTCGTTCTGGTAGACGTTTTTTCAAAAATTAAGGCAACGTTTTTACCCTTGTGAAGTTGGTGTTTTTTACCCTTTTTCTTTTGCGCTTTTAGTTTAGACGCCAAGTCTAACAAATAGTTTATTTCTTCAGGCGTATAGTCTAAAAGTTTTAAAAAATCCCTACCTTTTAAGTTAATCATACTTCCTCCGCACACACTTGTTTTAACACGTCGAGTGCCTTTTGCAATAAATCCATAGGTATATTTAGGGCGGGTAGCATTCTAACCTTGGTTTTTGCCGTTAAAAATATTACGCCCTTTTCAATACATTTATTAACTATTTTTTTAGCGTCGCCTTCTACTTCAACGCCAAGCATTAAGCCTGCGCCCGTGACGCTTTTAATACCTTTAGCACCTTCTAAGGTCTGTTTGATAAACGCCGACTTTTCGTTTACGCTTTGCATAAGCGTATCGTCTAAGCGATTTATTATACTTATAGCGCCCGCACTTGCTAAAGGGTTACCACCAAAAGTAGAACCGTGCATACCTACGCCTAAAACGTCTTTAGTCTTATCGTTAAACAAGGTTGCACCCATAGGTATACCACCCGCCAAGCCCTTTGCCGTGGTAACGATATCGGGCATAAAGCCGTAATTCATATAGTTGTAAAGTTTACCACATCTGCCGTTGCCCGTTTGAACTTCATCGCAAATTAGCAAAATATCCTTTTCGTTTGCAATTTTAACAAGTTCGTTAACGAAATCTTTTTCAAGTGGAAGCACACCGCCTTCACCTTGCACCGTTTCAAACATAATGGCGCAAACTTTATTTACACTTACCTTTGCCTTTACGTCTTGTATATCGTTTGCCAAAGCGTATATAAAGCCTTCGGTAAGGGGAGTAAAGTCTTTATGAAACACTTCCTGACCGGTTGCCGAAAGAGTAGTTATGGTCCTACCGTGAAAACTGTTTACCAAAGTGATTATATTAAAATACTCTTTGCCTTTGTTAATTTCGGCATACTTTCTTGCCGTTTTGATAGCACATTCGTTGGCTTCCGCACCAGAGTTTGAAAAGAAAACCTTTTTATACCCCGTTTTTGCACATAAAAGTTCAGCAAGGTCGGCACACGGCTTACTATAATATAGGTTTGACGTATGCTGAAACTTGCCCATTTGATTAGTTACTGCTTGCATCCAAGCGTCGTCGCAAAAGCCAAAGGTGTTCACCGCAATGCCCGTGCCCATATCTATATATTCTTTGCCGTTGTCGTCGCAACAAAGACTACCCTTGCCGGACACTATCTCCAAAGGAAATCTTCCGTAGGTGGAACAAATATAACAACTATCTTTTTCAAAAACGTTCATAATTACTCAAACATAGTACCGATACCTTCATCGGTAAGCATTTCAATTATAATAGAGTGTGGAATAGTCCCGTCGATAATGAACACCCTTTTAACACCCCACTTAACGGCGTTGACACAGCATTCGGTTTTAGGAATCATACCGCCCACGATAACACCGTCTGCGATAAGTTTATCGGCTTCTTCAACGCTAATTTTACTAATGAGCGTAGACGGGTCGTTTTTATCACGCAAAATGCCCGCAATATCGGTCATAGAAATTAAACTTTCCGCTTTAAGCTCGCCTGCAATTTTTGCCGCAGCCGTATCGGCGTTAACGTTAAACACGTTGCCCTTTTCGTCGCACGCTACGGTTGATATTACGGGAATATAGCCCTTTTCTAACACGTCTAAAATAGGTGCGGTGTTGATAGCAGTTATTTCACCAACGAAGCCTAAATCTTGGTCTTTAACCTTTGCTTTAATCATTTGACCGTCTAAACCGGAAAGCCCGATTGCCTTGCCACCCTTAACGCCTAAAAGGTTTACAAGGCTTTTGTTAACCTTGCCCGCAAGCACCATTTGAACTACGTCAACCGTATCTTTATCGGTAACCCTTAAACCGTTTTTAAATTCAGACTTTAAGCCAAGCTTTGTAAGCGTATCGCTAATTTCAGGGCCACCGCCGTGCACTAAAACGACCTTAACGCCGATTAGGTGCAACAAAACGATGTCCTTCATAACCTTATTTTTAAGGTTTTCGTCTATCATGGCGTTTCCGCCGTATTTGATAACGACTATTTTATCGTTATATTTTTTAATGTAAGGAAGTGCGTTTACTAATACGCTTGCCCTTACTGCGTTGGATATATCCATAACTTCTCCTTAAGTACGGTAATCGCCGTTGATTTTAACGTAATCGTAAGTTAAATCGCAACCCCAAGCCGACGAAGTTTGATTGCCGTCGCCAAGATTAACGTCTATTAAAATTTCGCTTTCTAAAAGAATCTCTTTTGCTTTTTCTTCACTAAAATCTACGCCCGCACCATTTTGGCAAACCAAAATTTCGCCCTTGTTCGATACGAACTTAACGTCGATTTTGGTAACGTCAACGTTTGCACCACTGTAGCCGATAGCACATAAAACCCTACCCCAGTTAGCGTCAGCACCGAACATTGCGGCTTTGGTAAGCGATGAGCATATAACCGATTTAGCAACCGTTTTAGCGGTAGCAATATCTTTAGCACCACTTACTTTGCATTCTAAAAGTTTGGTAGCACCTTCGCCGTCGGAAGCAATCATTTTGCAAAGAGCAACGTTTACGGTGTTTAGCGCCTTCATAAACACGTTAAAGTCTTCACCGTCGCAATCTATCTCATTATTACCTGCCATGCCGTTTGCAAGCACGGTTACCATATCGTTTGTTGACGTGTCGCCGTCGATACTAATCATATTAAAGGTACTTGCTATATCGGTAGATAACGCCTTTTGAAGCATTTGAGAACTAATAGCACAGTCGGTTGTAATAAATACTAGCATGGTTGCCATATTAGGATGAATCATACCAGAACCCTTAGCAATACCGCCGATTTTACACTCTACACCGCCAATTTCAAACGATACGGCAATAGACTTTTCTTTAACGTCAGTGGTCATTATGCCTTCGGCTGCGAGCGAACTGTTGTCTCCTAACCCTTTAACCAATGCGGGTATACCGTTTTTAAATGGCAAAATGTCCATAGGTTGACCTATTACGCCTGTCGAAGCCACCACAACGTCGTTAGCATTTATACCCAATTCTTTTGCCAAAAGTTCGCAAGTTTGAGTTGCAATCTCTACACCGTTAGCATTGCAAGTGTTTGCATTGCCACTGTTACAAATAACCGCTTGAGCCTTGCCGTCGCTTATATTTTGCTTGGTAACGGTAAGCGGTGCACCCTTAACTAAGTTAGTAGTGTAAACCGCCGCCGCATTACAAATTTGCTGGCTGTAAATAAGCGCCAAGTCACGCTTAGTTTTGTTCTTTCTAATACCACAGTGAATACCGTTAGCGGTAAAACCCTTTGCGGCACAAACACCGCCGGAAATAATTTTCATTTAGTTCTCCTTTTTATAATTCAAGTCCATATTCGGGCGCTAAACCCAGCACGTAGTTTAAGCACTCTACGGCTGCGCCGGAAGCACCTTTACCTAAGTTGTCGTATCTTGAACAAAGTAAAATTCTTTCTTCATTGCCGAAAACTGAAATTTGCATACTGTCTTTTCCACTAAGCACACCAGCCGATAAAAACCCTTCTTCAGCAGTATCGTCATAAAAAACGATTTTACCATTATAACGGCTTTTAAGCACTTCAATAACGTCTTTTACGCCGTAGCCTTGCACTAGGTTTTGTTTAAACACGGGTACGGTAACTTCCATACCACTGTAAAAGGGGGCAACTATGGGTAAAAATGCAGGTGCGTTTTGTAGTTTGGTGTAAAAAGAAATCTCTTTCAAGTGCTTATGTTGTTGGGTAATAGCGTATTGCCTTGGATAGTCAAGCAGTTGACTTCTATCTAAGGCGTTATAATCGGCAATCATCTTTTTACCACCACCGCTATAACCTGTAAGCGACGTTGCCGAAAGCAAACTATCACTTCTTAGCACCTTTTCTTGAATAAGCGGTGCTACGAGCGATATAACGCCACTTGCGTGGCAACCGGGTACGGCTATACGCTTTGCAGTAGGCAAAGCCTTTTCAATACTTTTATCAAGTTCGGGAAAGCCGTACGTCCAACCGTCTGCCGTTCTGTGCGCCGTCGATGCGTCGATTATTACGGTAGATGGGTTTTCTATAAAAGAAACCGCTTCCCTTGCCCCGTCGTCTGGCAAACATAAAAAGGTAACGTCACTGTCGTTTATGGCTTGCCTGCGGTATTCGGGGTCTTTACGCTTATCGTCAGGGAGAGTTATTAGTTCTATATCATTTCTCGATGAAAGTCTTTCAAAAATTCTAAGCCCCGTCGTGCCGGCGCTTCCGTCTATAAAAATCTTTTTCATTACTATAAACTACTTAAAAAGTCCTTTAATTGCTCTATTTGTTTTGCAACGGGCTTATACCCCGTTCCGCCTTCGGAAACACGCTTTTCTATACAAGTTTCCAAAGATATTTCTTTATATAAGTCTTGTTCAAAAACAGGGCTTATGGCCTTGTATTCTTCAATTGTAAGGTCTTCTAAAACCTTGTTTTCTTTAACGCATTTGCCGACAATTTCGCCAACCGTTTTATATGCACCACGGAAAGGCACGCCTTTTTTGGTAAGATAGTCGGCAAGGTCGGTGGCGTTTATAAAACCCTTTTGTGCAGCTTTATACATATTGCTAGAGAGCACTTTCATACTGTCAAGCATCGGGTTAAACACTTTAAGGCATTTAATAACCGTTTCTAAACCGTCAAATATGGCTTCCTTATCTTCTTGCATATCTTTGTTGTACGCTAGCGGCAAGCCCTTAAGCACCGTTAATAGTGCAAACAAGTCGCCATACACCCTACCAGTTTTGCCACGAATAAGTTCTGCCATATCGGAATTCTTTTTTTGTGGCATTATGCTTGAACCGGTTGTGAACGCATCGGAAAGTTCAACGAACTTAAATTCCCAACTTGACCATAATATAATTTCTTCACAAAAGCGTGATAAGTGCATCATTATGATAGAAAAGCAAGAAAGTAATTCAATGCAGAAGTCCCTATCTGAAACGCCGTCCATACTGTTTTCCGTAACACCGTTAAAGCCAAGCGACTTTGCGACCATACCCCTATCCGTTTGATAGGTAGTACCCGCCAAAGCACAACTACCAAGTGGGGATACGTTCATACGCTCTACGGCATCGCTTAGCCTTAAATAGTCACGCTTAAACATTTGCGCATAGCACAAAAGGTGTTGTGCAAAAACGATGGGTTGCGCACGTTGCAAGTGGGTGTAACCCGGCATAATGGTCGTTTGGTTTTCTTCCGCACGCTTTAATATTACTTGCAAAAGTTCTTCTAAAAGAGCGCTAACCTTAGCACACTCGTCTTTAAGATACATTCTTAAATCAAGTGCAACTTGGTCGTTACGGCTTCTTGCAGTGTGAAGCTTTTTACCCGTATCGCCAATTCTACCAATAAGTTGTTCTTCAACGAACATATGAATATCTTCGGCGTCTAACGAAATTTCAAGATTGCCCGAAGTCAAGTCAGCCAAAATACCTTCTAAACCCGCAATAATTTTATCTGCGTCATCTTGAGAAATAATGCCCGTTAAAGCAAGCATTTGGGCGTGCGCCATAGACCCCGTTATATCTTGCTTAAACATTTTGCTATCGAAAGATATTGAAGAGTTAAAATCGTCCGCTTCTTTATTAAGTTGCCCGTCGGTGCGACCCGCCCACATTTTTGCCATAATGATTTACCTTTATAGTTTTTAGTGTTTTTTATTATTTGTTATTTTTAATTTTAGCGTCAACTTGTGCTTGAACCTTAATAGGTAAGCCGAAAAGGTTGATAAAGCCGGTAGCGTCTGCTTGGTTATAAACGTTGTCTTCACCGAAGGTTGCAATTTCTTCAGAGTAAAGTGAATAATCACTCCAAACGCCCGCCTTGATAATGTTACCCTTGTAAAGTTTAAGTTTAACCTTACCGGTAACACGTTCTTGAGTTTTGGTTACGAAGGCTGATAACGCTTCCCTTAAGGGAGTGAACCATTGGCCGTTATAAACAAGGTCTGCAAAGGTTACTGAAAGTTCTTGCTTTTTGTGTGCAGTCATCTTATCTAAGCACAACGTTTCAAGATAGTTGTGTGCAAAGTATAAAATAGCACCACCGGGGGTTTCGTATACGCCACGACATTTCATACCAACAAGACGATTTTCAACGATATCAAGTAAGCCGATACCGTTTTCGCCACCAAATTTGTTAAGTGCAAGAACTAACTCTTTAGCACTCATCTTTTGGTCGTTAAGCGCTACTGGAACGCCTTTTTCAAAATCTATGGTAATATAGGTGGGCTTATCAGGTGCTTTGAAGGGTGAAACGCCCATTTCTAAGAAACCTTCCTTATCGTATAAAGGTTCGTTGCCGGCGTCTTCTAAATCTAAGCCTTCGTGTGATAAGTGCCACAAGTTTTTATCTTTACTATAATTGGTTTCACGGTTAATTTTCAAAGGAACGTCGTGTGCTTCAGCGTATTCGATTTCTTCGTCACGGCTTTTAATTGACCATTCACGCCAAGGTGCAATAATGTGCATATCGGGGGCGAAAGCCTTGATAGCAAGTTCAAAACGAACTTGGTCGTTACCCTTACCCGTACAGCCGTGGCAAATAGCGTCTGCGCCTTCAGCAATAGCAATTTCTGCAATACGCTTTGCGATGATGGGACGTGCAAAAGACGTACCCAACATATATTCTTCATACTTTGCACCCGCTTGAACGGTGGGAATAATGTAATCTTCAACGAACTCATCGGTTAAATCTTCAACGTAAAGTTTAGAAGCGCCCGTCTTTAACGCCTTTTCTTCCAAGCCGTCAAGTTCGTCGGCTTGACCAACGTTACCGGATACGGCAATAACTTCACAGTTGTTATAATTCTCTTTAAGCCAAGGGATGATGATAGAAGTATCTAAACCACCCGAATAAGCCAAAACTACCTTTTTGATGTCTTTCTTTTCCATAATGAAACCTCCGAAAATTTGTGTAAATTCATTTTTCGATAATATTCTAACGCTATTAAAAAAATATGTCAACTTTTTGATTGCATATTTTTGAATATTTTTTGAATAATTATTCACTTTTTTAGGTGTTGTTGAATATTAGTATGAATATTATTGATTTATATTCATTTGTGCATGAAAACTGTTCAATACTACGCCTAAAAATTGCCTTATATATTATATCACAAATTACTATTTAAAACAAATTATTAAGCAAGGTTTTTGTTTTTTTACGCTTTTAGGCGACTTATAATCGACTGCTTTTTACACTATACCCTATCAAATTTATATAAAACCGTTGACAAAAACGGGTTTAAGTATTATTATATAAATATAAATTATTTTCGGGATAACTTTGGAGGATATAAAAATGAAACGTATTACGACTATCAAAACCAGAAATCTTTGTGAAAGTGCTAAAAACGGCGGTTGTGGTGAATGCCAAACTTCTTGCCAATCTGCTTGCAAAACCAGTTGCGGTATTGCTAATCAGAAGTGCGAAAACACCAAAGAAAAAGAAAGCAAATAATAAACTAATTGGGGTTGTCGCCAAGGCGGCAACCCTTTTTTTCGTTAAAATAATTACTTGAGGCAATATGATTCATCAATATAAATTCAAAGATAAGAATATCGTTTTAGACGTTTGCAGTGGCGCTATACATTTAGTTGACGACCTAACTTACGATTTGATTGCAATGTTTTTAGATAACGACAAACAACAAATTATAAACGAACTTTTAAAAAAATACGACGGCGTTGAAGGCGTTAACCAAGCGGAAATAGAAGACTGTTACAATCAAGTAACACAACTCAAAGAAGAAGGTAACCTTTTTGCTCCCGACACTTTTAAACCTATGGCAGACACCTTAAAGCAAAAAAGCAAGGGTGTTATAAAGGCGCTTTGCCTACACGTTGCGCACACCTGCAACTTAAATTGCAGTTACTGTTTTGCAAGTCAAGGCAAGTACAGTGGCGAACGTGCCGTTATGAGTTTAGAGGTTGGCAAACGTGCTTTAGACTTTTTAATTGAAAACTCTGGTACAAGACACAATTTGGAAGTCGACTTTTTCGGTGGCGAGCCACTTATGAACTGGCAAATGATAAAAGACCTTGTTACCTACGCTAGGGGGATTGAAAAAAAACACGGCAAAAACTTTAGGTTCACGCTTACCACTAACGGCGTTTTAATCGACGATGACGTGATTGAATTTGCCAACAAAGAAATGAGCAACGTGGTGTTAAGTTTAGATGGTAGAAAAAGCGTGCACGATAAATTCCGTGTAGACTATAACGGCAACGGAAGTTTTGATAAAATAGTGCCTAAATTTCAAAAATTAGTAAAAGAGCGTGGTGGTAAAAACTACTATATGCGTAGCACGTTTACCCATAATAACCCCGACTTTTTAGAAGATATTAAAACCATGCTTGACCTTGGCTTTAACGAACTTAGTATGGAACCCGTGGTTTGTGCCGAAACCGACCCAAGTGCACTAACCCCCGATGATATTAAGGTGGTTTTAGAGCAATACGAACGACTTGCCGACCTTATGATAGAGCGTAAAAAAGCGGGTAAGCCCTTTACCTTTTATCACTATATGATAGACCTTACGGGTGGCCCGTGTATTTATAAACGCATATCTGGTTGCGGTTCGGGTACTGAATATATGGCAGTAACACCTTGGGGTGACCTATACCCCTGCCACCAATTCGTTGGCGATGAAAAGTTTAAGCTTGGCGACATTTATAATGGCGTTACTAACCACGCAGTATGTGGCGAGTTTGCTAAATGCAACGTTTACTCTCACCCAGAGTGTGCCGACTGCTGGGCAAGACTATACTGTTCGGGTGGGTGTGCGGCAAACGCATATCACGCAACGGGCGCCATCACGGGCGTTTATAAAACGGGCTGTGAGTTATTTAAAAAACGTATGGAGTGCGCAATAGCCGTTGCGATAGACGACTTGTGCAACCAAGAATAAATTATGAAAATAAAAACCCCTATTTGTGATTTTGCAAAACTATACGCCAAAAATAGACCGGTACGCTTACACGTTCCCGGTCATAAGGGCGTGCAGTTTTTGGGGTATGAAAAATTTGATATTACAGAGATTGACGGTGCTGACGACCTTTTTAACGCTGACGGCATTATAGCACAAAGCGAAAGCGTTGCAAGCAGGCTTTTTGGTTGCCCCACTTACTATTCAACCGAGGGCAGTTCACTTGCCATACGCACTATGGTCTACCTTGCTTGTCTTAAGGCAAAACTTTGTGGGGATAAACCTTTATTTTTGGCAACCAAAAACGCCCACAAAAGTTTTCTTACGGCAGTTGGATTATTAGACGCAGAGGTCGAGTGGCTCAACAGCGATAACGGGTCTATTATTAGCCAAAACGTTTGTGCCGAGCAACTTGACCAACATTTAAATTCCATTGACGCTAAGCCAACTGCATTTTATATTACTTCGCCAGACTATTTTGGCAAACTTGCAGATATTAAAGAATTAGCTGAAATATGCCACAAACACGGCGTTCTATTATTAGTTGATTGCGCACACGGGGCATACTTAAAATTTTTGCCCCAAAGCCTTTTCCCCATAGACCTTGGTGCAGATATGTGTGCACAATCAGCACATAAAACCTTGCCGTGTATTACCGGTGGTGCATATTTACATTTGAGCAATCGTTTACCACAAGAGATTTTAAGCAAGGCAAAAACGGGTGCTTCAATATTTGCAAGCACAAGCCCGTCTTACCTTATAATGCAGTCGTTAGACTACTGCAACTATCTTATTGAAAAAGAGTTCAAGCAAAAACTAAACGCCTTTGTAGTGGAAATTTACGCCTTAAAAAATAGGCTTACAAACTACGGCTATACACTTTGTGAAAACGAGCCCTTAAAAATCACGTTCGACTTAACTGCGACTGACCTAACGGGCTATATTTTAGCAGACAAACTTAAATCACAAAACATATACGTAGAGTTTTACGACAATGATTACGTGGTAATTATGTTAAGCCCGTATATTTCAAAAAAACAACTTAAAAAGGTTGAGAAGGCGTTAACTGGCATAAAATTTAATTTAACCCAAAAGAGATTGCCCCCAAAACCCACCACCAAAGAGCGTGCTTTATCAATTGCCCAAATATTAACCGTGCCTACTAAAAAGATTAAATGCACTGATGCACTTGGCAGAGTATACGCTCAAATTGACCTACCCTGCCCACCCGCCGTGCCTATACTTTGTTGGGGTGAAATTATCGACCAAAACGCCTTAGAATTATTTGAATATTACGGAGTAGAATATTGCACCGTTGTTAAATAAGGTCAATATTTTGATAAACGTCAATAAAACGACAATTTTTACAAAATAAAACCCGACTGCTACTAAGCAGTCGGGTTTAGTTTTATTTTGTTTTATTTGTTTTTTGCGTGGTAGTGAACGTGTAAGAGTTTATGTTCTTTACCTTTAAGCATTTGTTCGTACCAGTCAATCATAACAGGGTTGTCTTGCGAACGACGGATAGTGTTTAGTTTGTCAGCCGAATACAAGCCTTCAGTACGTTTTAATTTAGCATCGGCAAATGCAAAAGGTTGACCGCCACCTGCTACGCAACCGCCCGGGCAAGCCATAACCTCAATAAAGTCGAAGTGTTCGCCGTCAGCCATGCGCTTAATAAGTTTTTCAGCGTTAGCAAGACCACTACAAACGGCAATCTTTAAGGTTGCTTCGCCATAAGGAATTTCAAACTCTTTGATACCTTTCGTGCCACGTTGACCTACGTTTGCGATAGAGAGAAGTTCAGTACGATTTTTGCTTTCAGCAACACGTCTTAAAACGGCTTCGGTTACGCCACCGGTTACACCGAATATTAAACCTGCGCCTGACACAGTGCCGAAAGGCATATCTACTGCTTCGGGTTCAAGTTCATCGAATACGATGCCTGCTTCTTGAATCATTCTGATTAAGCCCTTGGTAGTTAAAACAGCGTCAACGTCTGGCGCACCGTCCACCTTAAACTCATCACGTGAAGCTTCAAACTTTTTAGCAGTACAAGGCATAACTGCAACGTGGAAGTGCTTTTCACCCTTTTCCCTTGCCTGTTCTTTAACGATTGCTGCAAGCATTTGCATTGGTGAACGGCAAGTAGAAATGTTTTCTAAAAGTTCGGGGTGCTTCTTTTCAGCAAATTGAATCCAAGCGGGGCAACAAGAAGTGATAAGTGGTAGTTTACCACCCTTTTCAAGTCTTTCAACAAACTCTTTGGTTTCTTCCATAACGGTAAGGTCTGCACCAAAAGTGGTATCGTAAACTTCGTCAAAGCCCATTAAGTGAAGGGCTGCCACGATTTTACCCATAACGTTTTCGCCGTCTTTAATGCCGAGTTCCTTGCCAATAGCAACACGAACTGCGGGTGCAATTTGAACGGTGTTTTTGGTTTCCTTCTTTTGAAGTGCGTTCCAAATCTTATCGGCGTCGCTATGAAGAACTAACGCACCTGTTGGGCAAACTGCAACGCATTGACCACAACCTACGCAAGGTGATTCAGCAAG
The DNA here is from genome assembly GCA_045542055.1 of Christensenellaceae bacterium. Lineage (GTDB taxonomy): Bacteria > Bacillota > Clostridia > Christensenellales > Borkfalkiaceae > UBA1259. The sequence goes on from JAZQKH010000056.1 coordinate 28,822, forward strand.
GGGCTTATTGAAAGCCGTGCTGATAACCATTTTAGAGCCACGATGAGCAAAGTCAATAGCGCCAACTGCTTGAATTTCGTTACAAACACGAACACAGTCACCGCAAAGAATACATTTAGAATTATCTTTTACGATACAGGGCGAAGAAGCGTCCTTAGGTTCAGTTGAAGCAGTGTTTGGAAAACGAACGCCGTCAATCTTAAATCTTCTTGCTAAATCTTGAAGTTTACAATTCTTGCTCTTTTCACAAGTAGTACAATCACTGCAGTGGTTAGCAAGTAACAATTCCAAAATGTTTTTACGATATTTCCTTAACTTTTCGGTGTTAGTTTTAATGTTCATACCTTCCTTAGGAGGGGTTGAACAAGCGGCATCGAAGCCACCCCATTCGTTTTCAACCATACACATACGGCAAGCACCGTAAACCGAAAGTTCACTATAATAACAGAAGGTGGGCATTTGTATGCCGATTTTGCGAATAAGTTCTAGTAAATTCTTTTCGCCGTTAATCTCTACGGGGATACCGTCAATAGTCATATACTTTTTATTTTCCATCTGATTAGTTCTCCTTAATAGCCTTGAAAGCACAAGCGTCTATACAACTTCCGCATTTAATACACTTGCTTTGGTCGATAACGAAGGGTTCTTTAATTTTGCCACTGATTGCACCAACCGGACAAATTCTTGAGCACTTAGAACAACCTTTACAAAGTTCGGGGTCAATAACGATAGATTTAAGTTTTTGACATTCACCTGCGGGGCACTTTTTATCGTAAATGTGTGCTTCATATTCATTTCTGAAATACTTAATGGTTGAAAGCACCGGACCTGCGGCAGTTTTACCTAAGCCACAAAGAGCCATATCGGAAATCATTTCGCCAAGTTCTTGTAATAGTTCAATGTCGCCGTCACGACCTTCGCCAGCAACTATGCGTTCCAAAATTTCAAGCATACGGCGTGTACCTTCACGACAAGGAACACACTTACCGCAAGATTCGTTTTGGGTAAAGTTCATAAAGAAGCGTGCAACTTCAACCATACAGGTCTTTTCGTCCATAACAACCAAACCGCCTGAGCCGATGATTGCGCCTGCTTTCTTAAGTGAATCGAAGTCAAGTGGTAAGTCTAAATGTTCTTCGGTAAGGCATCCGCCTGACGGACCACCAATTTGAACTGCCTTAAACTTTCCGCCGTCACGAATACCACCACCGATATCGAAAATAACTTCCCTTAAGGTAGTACCCATAGGAACTTCAATAAGACCGGCGTTTTTAATGTTACCGGTAAGAGCAAAGGTTTTAGTACCAGGGCTCTTTTCAGGACCTATGCCCTTATACCAAGCAGAGCCTTTATTGATAATGTCCGCAACGTTTGCAAACGTTTCTACGTTATTAAGAACGGTGGGTTTATCAAATAAACCGTGTTCAACGGTACGTGGGGGTTTAACACGTGGCATACCACGTTTGCCTTCGATAGAAGCGGTAAGAGCCGAGCCTTCACCACAAACGAAAGCACCTGCGCCACGGCTAATATGCATATGGAAACTAAAATCAGTGCCTAAAATATTGTCGCCAAGAAGTCCCATTTCTTCAGCCTTAGCAATAGCCGTTCTTAAACGTTGAACTGCCAATGGATACTCTGCACGAACGTATATGTAGCCAAAGCTTGCACCTGTTGCAACACCGGCAATCATCATACCTTCTAACATTCTATGTGGGTCGTCTTCCATAACCGACCTATCCATAAACGCACCTGGGTCGCCTTCGTCACCGTTACATACTACGTATTTGGGGAAGTTCTTTTGTCTTGCAACTTGACCCCATTTTCTACCGGTGGGAAAACCACCACCGCCACGACCACGAAGACCAGATTCGGTAATTTCACTTACGATTTGTTCGCTAGTCATTTCGGTTAACGCCTTTTCAAAAGCAGTGTAACCACCACGTGCTAAATATTCATCAATAGAAGTTGCGTCAATTTTATCACAGTTGTCAAGACTAACTCTGGTTTGTTTTTTATAGAAGGGAACTTCCTTCTTTTCCTTGTAAACCACGCCGTTTTCAGCATAGCAAAGTCTGTCGATACACTCGCCACCAATCATCGTTTTATCAATGATTTCTTCACAGTCATCTTCCTTAACCTTAATATATAACCAACCTTGTGGCTCGATACGAACTAACGGACCAACTTCACAGAAGCCGTGGCAACCACTCTTGGTTACCCTAATTTTCTCGTCGTCAGAACACTTTTCAAGTTTAACGGTGTATTTAACGCCCTTTTCTTGCATCAATGCAATAAGTTTATCGTAAACCTTGTTTGCGCCCTTTGATACGCAACCTGCACCGCCACAAATGATAATCTTTTTATTTTCGTAATCAAGTGCCTTTTTGCACTCTGCACGATAACTTCTTAATTCTTCAACGCTTTTAAACATTAGTTATTCTCCTTTAACTGTCTTACGAGAGCAACGGCAGAGTCCGGTGTCATCGTGGGGTAAATTTCGTCGTTTACCATAACTGCCGGAGCCGAAGAACAAGCACCTAAACAAGATACCGTTTCAACGGTAAATTGCAAGTCGTCGGTAGTTTTCTTTTTATCCGATAAGCCAAGTTCCTTTCTTAACGCTTCTAAGATAGGAATTGACTTTCTTACGTGACAAGCCGTACCGTCGCAAACCTTAATAACGTATTTACCCTTAGCTTCTAAAGAGAAGTTTTCATAAAAGGTTGCTACGCCGTAAATTCTTGCTTCGGGGATGCTTAATTTTTCAGCAAGGTATGGGAAAATTTCCCTTGGTAAATATCTAAAGGTTTCTTGCGCACGTTGCAAAATAGCAATTAAAGATTTTTCTTCATTGCCGTATTCTGCAATAGCTTTGTCTAAAACGGTAAAATCAATCTTTTGTTCCATAACGTCTCCATATATTATTTTATTTTTGCCCTATGCCCTTAACATTTTTAAGCACATAAAGATTATACCATATTCGGTTAAATTTTTCAATAGTAAACGAAACGTACCGACATACCAAAATTTAGGTATATCGGTAACGCATAATAACTATTTTGCAGAAAGAACTCTATCAATTTCTTCTGCGGCGTTTTTACCTGCGCCCATTGCCAAAATAACGGTTGCAGCGCCGGTAACTGCGTCGCCACCAGCGTAAACGCCGTCTTTTGACGTTTTGCCGGTTGCTTCGTCAGCAATGATGCCACCCCATTTTTGAGTGTCTAAACCCTCGGTAGTAGACTTAATAAGTGGGTTTGGCGACGTGCCGATTGCAACGATTACACAGTCAGTCTTAATATTTTTAATAGCACCGGGAATAGGCACGGGCTTTGCTCTGCCAGACTCATCTGGTTCAGAAAGTTCCATAAGTTGACAGTTTATACTTTCAACCCAACCCTTATCGTCAGCCAATACTTCGGTAGGACTGATAAGGAAGTTAAATTCAATGCCTTCTTCTTTAGCGTGATGAACTTCTTCCAATCTTGCGGGGAGTTCCTTTTCGGTACGACGGTATAAAATCTTAACGTCTGCGCCTAAACGCTTAGCCGAACGTGCAGCGTCCATAGCAACGTTACCACCGCCTAATACGACTACACTTTTACCACGATAAATGGGGGTAATTGCGTCTTCTTCGTAGGCTTTCATAAGGTTGATTCTGGTTAAGAATTCGTTTGCTGAATATACGCCGTTACTATTTTCGCCGGGGATATTCATAAACTTGGGAAGCCCTGCACCAGAGCCGATAAATACCGCTTCAAAACCGCCTTCTTTAATAAGTTCGTCAACGGTATAGCTTCTGCCTATAACCACGTTGGTTTCAACATTAACGCCAAGAGCCTTCAAGGTGTCTATTTCCTTTTGAACGATAGCCTTGGGCAAACGGAATTCAGGGATACCGTAAACCAATACGCCACCGGCAACGTGTAAAGCTTCAAAAACGGTTACTTCATAACCTTTTTTAGCAAGGAAGCCCGCACAAGCAAGACCTGAAGGACCTGAGCCTACTACTGCCACCTTGTGACCGTTAGATTGGGGTTTAACGATTTCTTCTTTGCAGTTAGCGTTGTGATAGTCTGCAACGAAACGTTCTAACCTACCGATAGCAACGGGTTCGCCCTTAATACCACGTATACATTTGCTTTCGCACTGAGATTCTTGTGGACAAACACGACCACATACTGCGGGAAGCGAACTATCTTCGGTAATAATCTTATACGCTTCTTCAAAGTTACCTTCGGCAACTTGAGCGATAAATTCGGGGATTTTAATTTTAACGGGGCAACCGCCAACGCAAGGCTTATTTTTACAATTTAAGCATCTTTTTGCTTCGTCGATTGCTTGTTCTGGGGTGTAGCCTAACGCTACTTCGCTAAAATTCTTATTTCTAACGTCTGCCGGTTGAGTGGGCATTTCGTTCTTTTTTAAACTCATATTAGCCATTGTTCTTTTCCCCCATCTTTAGTAAGTTGCAAGTCTCTTCTCTCTTATGCGCTTCAAAGTCGCCGTAGAATCTTGAACGCTTAATTGCTTGGTCAAAGTCTACCTTGTGACCGTCGAATTCCGGACCGTCTACGCAAGCAAACAACGTCTTGCCGTCAACGGTAAGTCTACAACCACCGCACATGCCCGTGCCGTCAATCATAATGGGGTTCATACTAACCACGGTGGGTACTTCGTACTTTTTGGTAAGCATACAAACGAACTTCATCATAACAAGCGGTCCGATTGCAATAACCCTATCGTACTTTTCGCCGTCTAAGATAAGTTTTTCTAAAGCGTTGGTAACTAAACCTTGCTCGCCCCAACTACCGTCGTCACTCATCTTAACGAATTTATTGCTAACCTTTTCAAATTGGTCTTCAAGAATAACTAAATCTTTGTTTCTAAACCCTACGATAGAGTGAACTTCACAACCGTTTTGAGCAAGTTTTTTTGCTACGGGGTAAGCAATTGCAGAGCCTACGCCACCGCCAACAACTGCAACCTTTTTAAGACCTTCGGTTTCAGTTGCCTTGCCTAAAGGACCAACGAAGTCGCAAATAAAGTCACCTTCTTCTAAATCGTTAAGAAGCATAGTGGTTGCACCAACCACTTGGAAAATAATGGTAACAGTACCCTTAACCCTATCGTAATCAGCGATGGTTAAAGGGATTCTTTCACCACTTGCGCAAACACGCAAGATGATAAACTGACCTGCTTCTGCCTTTCTTGCAACTACCGGAGCTTCAACTTCCATTAAAGTTACGGTCGGATTCAGTTTTTCTTTTCTGACAATTTTGTACATAACTATCTCCTACACTATACTTTTCGTTTGCGTACGGCTAACGCTTAAACTTGCTTTTTTAATTATTATATAATTAAACGCCGTAACGCAACAACGTTGCTTATCAATTTTACTACTTTATCAACTTGTTGTCAATGCAAAAACCCCTTTTTTTGCAACTTATTGAGTTTTTTTATTAGTATATATATTTATAAATAATAATAAATAAAAAAGGTAGGCACGAAATCGTGTCTACCCTATTTTAGTTTTTTCTATTAGCCTAACAAACCTATTATTAAGTTGCAAGCAAGAACTATAAGCACCAACGCTATCGGATAGGTAGATGCGTATGAACCAGCAACGTCTTCCGTTTCAGCAGTATTGATAAGCGTACCGAGTGCTGGCGTTGAAGTCATACCACCCGTTATAGAACCAAGGTTTGAAAGCAATGGCAACTTCAAAAGTTTACCACCAACGAAGTAGCCTATAATCATAGGAACGGTAGTCATAACTACGCCTGCAAGCAAGCCGTAAACGACTATAATTCCGCCACCAGCCTGGGCAACTTGGGTAACCAACTGAACGCCACCGTCAACACCTGCGCCTATCAAGAATAGCATTAAGCCGAGTTCTCTTAAAACTTTTGCCGCCTTGGCGGGAACTTCAAGTGAAAGGCTACCAATTCTACCAAAGTGTCCAAAAAGCAAGCAAGCGATTAAAACGCCACCCGTCGTGCCGAGCGAGAAGCAAGCGCCGTTATACCCCTTAGATGTTAGCGGAATTTTTATACCGCCCAAAATCAAACCACAAACGATTGCAAGCGCCAAAGGCATTAGACCGAAATCATCACAAACTAAAAGTTTTCTTTCTTTTTTAGTTTGGTTTTGAGCGAGCACTTGGGGTTTTAGAAGGCTTCTTTCGTGATTCATATCGGCCTTTAAGAATTTGGGCATAAGTTGAACGAATAGCACCACGCCAATTACGCCGAAAGGATATGCAATTGCTTGACCCAAGGTAACCATGCCTTGATTGGTAGCGGCTTCTAACGCCGATGAATAACCGGGGGTTGAAGTGAGTGCACCCGAGAGAAGACCTGCAGCGTATTCGGGACCTATTTGTGGAACAAGAGCAAAGAGTGTTGCCACCAAAGCACCCGATAAAATTATTATAACACCCATTGGAATATAGGTCTTAATGTTCTTTTTGAAATCCCTAAAAAACTTAGGACCGGCAATAAAGCCAACTGAACTTACGAATAATACTAAGCCGATATTTTGAACTGCACTTTTGTAGTAGGTAAGATTAGTCGAACCCTTTTGAGTTACAACGTTGTTAACCTTATCAATTACTTCAGCTTGCAAGTGGAAAGCACCTAAAATGGGCATATCTTCGGGTATAAGCGTACAAAGATAACCGAATAAAATAGCTACCAAGAATACGCCCGCAGTACCTAAAGAAACGCCTTTAATAGTGATTCTGCCAAGCATATAACCCAAGGCGGTAACGATAAATATACCCGCCAAGAAAGCCGATATGCTCCACACGTTCGTAAAACCATATTGCGTTTTTGTTATTTCGCCGAACTTGTCGTAAACGTTCTTTCCCCAACCAGATGCAATTATGCACCAAGCAGTGATGCCACCAACAACTAAAACACCTATTAAAATCCAAAGCCATTTTAGGCTTTTTTTAGTTTGCTTTTCTTCCATTTTTGCTCCTTAAATAGATGCTTGTTTAGTATAGTTAGGCAATAATTGCGGTGAAAGTTTGGTTGGGTTAAGACCTGCGTCTTTAAGTTCCTTATCGAACGCTTTAACGTGGTCTAAGGTGAGTTCCTTAACGACTACGTCTTTATAAATCTTACCAACGCTCTTACCAGCGTTTCTACCGAATACGATAATATCGAGTAAAGAGTTGCCCATAAGACGATTTCTGCCGTGGATACCCCCTACCGCTTCGCCCGCAACGAACAAATTGGGCACTGTGGTGCACATACCGTCGTCGTTAATATCCAAACCGCCGTTTTGATAGTGCAAGGTTGGATAAACCAAGATAGGCTCTTTTCTAATATCAATACCGTATTTGCCGAACATACGAAGCATTGCGGGAATACGCTTTTCAATAGTACCTTCGCCACCAATCATTTCAATCATCGGAGTGTCAAGCCAAACGCCTTCACCGTCGGTAGTCTTAATGCCGTTTGAACGTTTTTTGCACTCTCTAATTATAGAAGATGCCGTTACGTCACGAGTTTCGAGCGAATAAACGAACGCTTCGCCGTCTTTATTAACTAATTGAGCACCAAGCGAACGAACTTTTTCGGTAACCAACGCACCGAAAATTTGCGTAGGCTCAGCAACGCCGGTGGGGTGATATTGCAAAGTGTCAGCGTAAAGAAGTTTTGCGCCCGCCCTATAACCTAATACCAAGCCGTCGGCAGTTGCACCGTAGTGGTTAGAAGTTGGGAAGCCTTGATAGTGAAGTCTACCCGCACCACCCGTTGCAATTATAACAGTTTTAGCCTTAGCAACGTAGATATCTTTGGTTTCCATATTCATAAGAACGGCACCGGCAGCCTTGCCGTCTACGTCCTTAATGATTTCGATAGCAGACGTAAAGTCTACCACGGGGATTTGTCTGTTAAGAACTTCATCACGAAGGGTACGCATAATTTCAGCGCCCGAATAGTCCTTGCAAGCGTGCATACGCTTTCTTGAAGTACCGCCACCGTGGGTGGTAATCATAGTGCCGTCAGCATCCTTATCGAACATAACGCCAAGTTCGTTAAGCCATTTAATAGCGTCGGGTGCATCGTTAACAAGTTTGTATAGAAGTTCGGGTTTAGCGGCAAAGTGACCACCACCAAAAGCATCTAAATAGTGAATAGCGGGGCTGTCGTTGGGCTTGTCTGCCGCTTGAATACCACCTTCTGCCATCATAGTATTGGCGTCGCCTATACGAAGCTTGGTTACCATCATAACGTTAGCGCCGGCGTTGTGTGCTTCAATAGCCGCAGACGAACCTGCACCGCCACCGCCGATAACTAAAACGTCTACGTCATAGTCAGGCTTAGATAGGTCGATATCCATATCAAGCACACGTGACTTGCCTTGTAAAAGGTCTGCAAGCTCGTGTAACACCTTACCACCCTTATTAGGACCAACTTTCAAAAGTTCGTATGCAGAGTCGATATAGTCGGGATGGTTTTCTTTTAAAATAGTTTGTTTTTCTTCAGCAGACATTCTGCCGAACAATTCTTTAAGTCTTTTTTCTCTGGTAGCTTCAACCTTTTTCATTGAAGCTAATTGTTCACTAGTATAGTTATACATACTGCACCCCCTTACTTTTCGATTTCTCTATTGTTATAGAGTTCTTTCATTTCTTCAACGGGTTTTTGCATAAGCGCTTCTAAAAGTTCCTTATAAACGCCCTCGTCAATTTCTTTAACCCTATCGAGTAAATGTTTAGACTCAGGTGCAACGTATTTGCCGTAAATACGTCTTGCAAGTTCTGCAACTTGTGGATGAGAAATACCTGCGGGGCAACGAGCCGAACAAACGCCACACATTACGCAGTCGAAAGATTCTTCCGCACAGTTAGTAAAGTCGCCACGTTGAGCGTAGGCTATGTATTGCATAACGTTTAAGCCTTGTGTACAACTCTTAGTACAAGCGTTACAGCCGATACAAGCGTAAATTTCAGGGTATAACTGCATCATAATTCTTTCTGAAACGGTAACCTTTTCCACGTCGTAAACCTGTTTAACGAGCGGGAAGAAAGGTAAGGTTGCAACGAACATATCGTTTTCAACCTTAGTTTGACAAGCAAGACAGGTTTTTAATTCCCTATCGCCCTTGATACGATAGATTACTGAACACGCACCACAAAAGCCGTTTCTGCAACCACAACCACGTACGAGTTGATAGCCGGCGTATTCCATAGCCTTCATAATAGTTAAACTTTCGGGCACTTGATATTTTTTACCAAAAAGATAAACGTTAACCATATTTTCCATAAAAATTTCTCCTTAATACTCAGAAGGTAGTTCGTCCAGTTCGTCAAAACGGAAAACCGGACCGTCTTTACAAACGTATTTTGAACCCACGTTACATCTACCACACTTACCTACGCCACATTTCATACGAAGTTCTAACGTAGTATAAATTTGCGTTCTATCAAAACCTAAGGAACAAAGACCTTCTAAGGTAAACTTAATCATAATGGGCGGTCCGCAAAGAACTGCCGTTTTATCGGTAGAAAAGTTAAGTTCCTTAACGTAGTTAGGCACGAAGCCAACGTGACCCGACCAACCTTCTTGCGGATTGTCTATTGTAAGATGCACGTTAACACCCGCTTCGTTAGACCACTCGTCGATAATTTCCTTATAGTCCAACAAATCGTCTTTACTTCTTGACCCGTAAACGATATCGATTGAGCCGTATCTATCACGATAGTGTCTGCAATAATTGATTACCGAACGCAAGGGTGCTAAACCAACGCCACCCGCAACGAATAAAAGGTTTTTACCTACAAACTCGTCGTCTACGGGGAAAGGTTTACCGTAAGGCCCTCTAATAGTAATTTGTTGACCTGGCTCGGCAGCGTGAAGCCACTCGGTTACACAGCCACACTTCTTAATGGAAAATTCCATAAATTCGGTGTTGGTCGGTGAAGACGTGATTGAAAACATTGCTTCGCCCACGCCCGGTATAGAAAGCATAGCACATTGACCGGGTTTGTGTTCAAACGCCTTTTTTCCGTCAGGGGTAACCACCCTAAACGTCTTAATATCAGGCGTATCTATGCGGATATCGGTGATGACGCCGATTTTGGGTATCAAGGCTTCTACGTTACTCATTTACACTACCTCCCAAACGTTTTATAACTTTAACAATATTCATTGAAATGGGACATTTAGAAAGACATCTGCCACACCCTACGCAACTAAACAAGCCGTCGTTGTTTTCGGGGTAGTACACAAGTTTGTGCATAAAGCGTTGACGGAAGCGTTCGGTTTGCGTAAGTCTTGGGTTGCCGTGCGCCATCTTGGTAAAGTCTGAATACATACAGGAGTCCCAACAACGGAAGCGGGTAACCTTATCGCCCACCTTAAACTCTTTAATATCGTAACATTGACAAGTGGGACAAACGAAAGTGCAAGTGCCACAACCTAAACAAGTTGAAGCCATTTCTTTCCATAACGGCGAGTCAAAGAAAAGTTTCGTTTTGCCACCGCCGAAAGCAGATAGATTGATATCGCCAAGCGGAAGTTTATCTAAAATCTTTTTTGTCTTTGCCTTTTGCTTATTAACTTCAGCGTCGTCGCAATCTTCTAAAAGGCTACTTACCTTATCTAAAACGCTTTTACCCTTATCGGTATTAGCGTTAAAATACACGTCGGTTTCCGTTCTCCAAACTGTAACGTCGCCAACGGGGTTAGTTGCGTCTATGCCGAACGCCGTGCAGAAACAAGTTTCGTTAGGTTTAGAACAAGCCGTTGCGAATATTACGCCGTGTTCCCTACGTGCCTTATAGAAGGAGTCTACGGGGTTAGATAAGAAAACTCTATCTAAAATCTCAAAACTCTTAACGTCACACGCACGCACGCCAAAAATAATAAAATCTTGCTTTTCATCACGGATATCAACTACTTCTATGTTCTTACCTTGAGTTTTGAAAGCAACTAAATCTTCCGTTTGTGGAAAGAAAAAGTCCTTTGCACTTCTTTCGGTATTTAATGCAGTTGACCAAGTTTTGCCGTCCGCCCACTTCTCGTAACGGGCCTTGCCGTCCGTTCTATCCACGGGAAGATAAACGGGCATATCGCTTGATAACGCTTGGAACAAATTGTTTATATTATCAACTGAACACTTACGCATTTTCTTCTCCCCCTTTGAAAACGTCACATGGTTCTACGTCTTCGGTGGTATAGTTTACTAACGGTGCACGTGAGCCGACTTCTTCGCCTGCTTGGTATTCGCCATAGAAAGCGTTGATATCTTTTATAAACTTTCTGTTAAGCAAGTGAAGGGGTATGTTTTGCGGGCATACCCTTGAACATTCGCCACAGTCGGTACAACGTCCAGCCACGTGGAACGCCCTTATAATATGGAACATTTTTTCTTCAAAACTATTTGCAGCCGCCTTATTCTCTACGCCTGAGTTGGGGTTGTCAAACACGCACTTTTCACAAGTACAAGCCGGGCACACGTCCCTACAAGCGTTACAACGCAAACACTTTGAAAGTTCGTTTTGCCAGAATTCAAATCTTTGGTCGGGGGTCATAGCTTCAAGGCGAGCAACTTCGTCAAAGCGGTTGTTATCCAGCGTTTGACCTTCTTCGCCGATAAGCTCGTCGTAAGCGACGTGCTTTTTACTTTTACAGTTTAAGCAACGTTCTAATAAAACGTCTTTAACGGCTACTTGAACGGGGGCGTCACTATATAAAGTTTCAACGCTAAGCGTGTCGGCGTCGCCCGTAATCTTGCTTACGCCATCGCCTACGATAGCCTTAACCTTTGCTATGTCAGCCATACCGTCGCAAGGAATACCTACTGCGTAAACCTTTTCCCTATCAAATCTGTGTTCGGTAAGTAGTTGGTTAAAACTATACGTATCACAAGGTTTTAAGAATACCAAAAACTTGCCGTCAAAGTTAACCGTTTTGTTAACCAAATATTTTGAAAAGTTTGCACCGCAGAAAGCACTATATGCGAAGTTTTCTTTTAAGTCTTGTTCGGTAGTGAACACTGCGGGCGTTAAATCGTAATCAAACTCGCCCTTTCTCCAGCCCAAAACGGCTTTAACGACGCCCTGGTTTAGAAGTGATATTGCCTTATCTACCAAAACTTCTCTACTTATTTTTTGCATCTTAAGTCCTCCAATCTCTTATTTTTGCCGAGCGAAGCTACTTTTTGAGCAAAATCGTTCATCGTTTGCGCAAATTTTGCGCCTTCCGCCGCAGAAACCCATTCAACACGGGTGCGCTCTCTTTCAATACCAAGATAGTCAAGCATTGAAAATAACAGCGCCATACGGCGACGTGTGTAATAGTTGCCCGAAGTATAGTGACAGTCGCCTGGGTGACAACCGCAAAGTATTACGCCGTCAGCACCACGTTGGAAAGCCCTTAAAATAAACATTGGGTTTACCCTGCAAGAGCAAGGCACACGAATAATCTTAACGTCAGCAGGATAGTTTAAACGGTTGTTACCTGCAAGGTCAGCACCTGCGTACGAACACCAGTTGCAACAAAAAGCAACTATTAGGGGTTTATATTGTTCTACTTGCATATTGCGTCAACCTCCGCCATAATTTGATTGTTTGCAAAACCTTGCAAATCCATTGCCCCAGACGGGCAAGCAACCGTACAAGCGCCACAACCTTGGCACACTGCCGGATTAACTTTTGCTATTCTGCGAACCTTAGTAGTTCTATCAGGCATACGGAACTCTTTATCCTCGTAAGAGATTGCACCGTACGGACAAACCCTTTCACAAGAAGAGCAACCGTTACACATAAGTTCGTTAGAACGTGCAACGCACGGGTTGCCTTTTAGTTTATCTTTAACGAGTAGCCCTATAACCTTTGCCGCAGCTGCACTCGCTTGCGAAACGGTTTCAGGAATATCCTTAGGACCTTGACAAGCACCCGACAAGAACACGCCTGCCGTGGGACTTTCAACCGGACGAAGTTTGGGGTGGGCTTCTGTAAAGAAGTCGTTAGTATCCATACTTGCCGTAAGCATAGTGGCTAAAGGTCTTGCCGATTTATCGGGTTCGATAGCGGCTGCAAGCACTACTAGGTCTGCGTCAATCTTAATTTGTTTGTTATTAAGAAGGTCAGAAGCCTGAACTTTAAGTTTTTTACCTTCGGGTGAAATCTTACCAACCATACCCTTAACGTATTTAACACCGTATTCTTCAACGGCACGACGATAGAACTCGTCAAAGTTCTTACCGGGCGTACGAACGTCTATATAGAAAACGTAAACTTCGGTATCGGGATATTTATCACGGGTGAGCATTGCGTGTTTAGCAGTGTACATACAACAAATCTTAGAGCAGTATTCTTTACCCTTTTGTGCACACGAATCACAACGACTGCCCACGCACTGAACGAACACTATGGTATGTGGGTGTTCTAAGTCTGACGGACGAAGAAGCTTACCGGCGGTTGGACCTGCTGCGTTGGTTAGACGTTCAAACTCGAGCGAAGTTATAACGTCTTTAGACTGGTTATAAGCAAACTCGTCAAACTTTTCCATACTGATGGGATTAAAGCCTGTTGCAACTACGATAGCGCCGTACTTTTCAGAAATAATCTCATCTTTTTGAGTATAATCGATAGCGCCTGCGGTACATACCTTTGAACAAATACCACATTTGCCGTTTTTAATCATATTACAAGCGTTTGCATCGATAGTTGCGACCTTTGGAACTGCTTGCGCAAACGGAATGTATATTGCCGTACGGTTGTTCATACCCAAGTTAAATTCGTTGGGAATTTTCTTCATAGGGCATTTTTCAACACAAGCACCGCAACCGGTACAAACGTCTTCCTTAACGAATCGTGCTTTCTTTTTAATCTTAACGTCAAAGTTGCCTACGAAACCTGAAACTTCTTGAACTTCACTATAAGAGAAGATTCTAATCTTATCGTTTTGGGCAACGTCAACCATCTTGGGCGTTAAAATACAAGCCGCACAGTCGAGCGTTGGGAAGGTTTTATCAAGTTGCGCCATCTTACCACCGATAGTGGGATTCTTTTCCACGATGTCTACGGGGAAGCCCGCTTCAGCAATATCCAAAGCCGTTTGAATACCCGCTATACCGCCACCTATAACGAGAGCACGCTTAGTAACTGGTGCTTCGCCGGGGGTTAGCGGTGCGTTAAGATTAACTTTAGCGATGGCAGCCTTACCTAAAATGATAGCCTTTTCAGTGCCGACAGCCATATCTTTATGTACCCAAGAGCATTGTTCACGAATGTTAGCAATTTCCACCATATACGGATTGAGCCCTGCGGCTTCAGCAGTTTTACGGAAAGTTGCTTCGTGCATACGTGGTGAGCAAGAGCAAACCACAATGCCCGTAAGTTTGTGTTCTTTTACGGCGTCTATAATCATATTTTGCCCTGCTTGAGAGCACATATATTGATAGTTTGCCGAATATACGACGCCGGGTTCGGATTTAAGTGCTTCAGATACCGCCTTTACGTCTACCGTACCGGCAATATTACTTCCGCACCAACATACAAAAACACCTATTCTTTGCATTTTATTCACTTCCTACTTAGTGTATTTTCTGAAAGCGCTGACTAACGCTTGTTGTGGTAAATCTTCATCTAAAAGAGCGGGTATGTCGTTCGCAGTCAAATGATTGTTGCCTTGCTTGCGAATTTGAACTAAGCGTACGGCTTCAACCAACTTTGCCGGTTCTACGCCACGTGGACATCTGTCCACACAAGCAAAACAAGTAAGGCACTTGTAGATTGACTTTGAGTTTAGCAACGGCTCAATATCGCCGTTTGCAATCATATTAACGAATTGGTGTGGGTGGTATTCCATCTCGTCGTATGCGGGGCAAGTAGCAGAACACTTACCACAACTCATACACTTAGACGGCCTTGCACCGCTTATTCTAATCAACTCTTCTTTAAGTAAATTGTTTTCCATTTTACTACTCCTTAACACCAAGCGCCTCTGCTAACAGTTCCGTAAAATATATTACGGGAATCTTAGAGCCGTTTTTAATCAAGTTGTACTTGCATAGCGGACACGCCGTAACGATTACTTCCGCACCGCAACTAACTGCGTTGTCGCTTACCCTATTGCTACTCTTTTTGGCTTGCTCTGCGTCTTCTAACGCTACGTAGCCACCGCAACACTCGTTTCTATTTGCGTAGTACACGGGGTCAGCGCCAATTGCACGAATAAAGTCTTCCATAATCTTTGGGTTTTCAGGGTCGTCCATTTGCATAACGCCACTCGGTCTTAAAAGCAAACAACCGTAGTACGGTGCAATCTTTTTACCCTTTAATGGGCTAACCACCTTTTCTTTAACTTTATCAAAGCCGATAACGTCCCTTAAAAGTTCTAAATAATGGTAAACCTTGCAACCACCGTCGTATTCTTCGCCGTTATAAACGCTTACCTTACTTGCAAACTCTTTATCTTGCATAGCGCTATTGGTTTGCTTTATAACGTTGTGGCAAGCAGAACATACGGTGACCAAACCTTGCCCTTTATCTTGCGCATATTTTAAAGCCCTTACCGACGAAAGTTTGGTTGCCACTTCGTCTTTAGCGGTGGTAAACACACCGCCACAGCATTGCCAATTATCGATTTCTTCCAACGTAACACCCAAAGCCAAAGCGCATTTTCTTGCATATTCATCTAAATCTTTTGCCTTGTTCTTTAGGGTGCAACCGGGGTAATAACTGAAAATCATATTCATCCTCTCTACGTGTTAAACCATTTGTTCGGGGTGGAACACCTCGTCGAATTTTTCAGCCGTCAAGAAGCCGAGCTGAACGCACGCTTCTTTAAGCGAAATATTTTCTTTATAAGCCTTCTTTGCAGTTTTTGCTGCATTTTCATATCCGATATACGGATTAAGCGCAGTAACGAGCATAAGTGAGTTATGCAAGTTATCGTGCATTTTTTGTTTGTTTGCCTTAATGCCAACCGCACAGTTCTTATTAAATGATAAAATTGCTTCGGCAAGCAAGCGTGCGGACTGAATAAAGTTATAAGCGATTACGGGCATAAACACGTTAAGTTCAAAATTGCCTTGTGAAGCCGCTATGCCAATCGTAGCGTCGTTACCCATAACTTGAACTGCAACCATTGTAACCGCTTCGCACTGAGTGGGGTTAACCTTACCGGGCATAATTGACGAGCCGGGTTCGTTTTCAGGAATAGTGATTTCGCCAAGTCCAAGTCTTGGACCACTTGCAAGCCAGCGAACGTCGTTGGCAATTTTCATCATATCGCAAGCTAACGCTTTGATTGCGCCGTGCGCAAACACCATCTCGTCCTTAGAAGTTAAGCTGTGGAATTTGTTGGGTGCGGTTTTGAAATCCTTGCCGGTTAAAATAGAAATCTTTTCGGCAACGCATTCGCCAAAGCCCTTGGGGGCGTTTAAGCCCGTGCCAACGGCAGTACCACCGAGCGCCAATTCAGACAATGGCTTAACTGCAAGTTTAAGCATTTCAACGTCACGCTCTAAACTTGAAGTCCAACCACTAATTTCTTGACTGAACTTAACGGGGGTTGCATCTTGCAAGTGCGTTCTACCACTCTTAACGATGCCTTCGTTTTCTTTTTCTAAACGCTTAAAGGTCGCAATCAAAACTTCTACGGCGGGAATTAACTTGTCTTGTATCATACTAACGCCCGCAATGTGAAGCGCCGTTGGAAAGGTGTCGTTTGAAGATTGACTTTGGTTAACGTCGTCGTTGGGGTGTAAAAGTTTTTCGCCAGCGATTTGGTTGCCCCTGTTTGCAATAACTTCGTTAGCGTTCATATTCGACTGCGTGCCAGAACCCGTTTGCCAAACGACTAACGGGAATTGGTCGTCAAGATTACCCCTAATAATCTCGTCGCAAGCCTTACTAATAGCGTCAAGTTTAGCATCAGTCATCTTTTTGGGGTTAAGTTCATTATTAGCCATTGCGGCAGCCTTTTTAAGCACGGCAAAGGCGTGAACTATTTCTATTGGCATAGTTTCAATACCAACGCCTATTTCAAAGTTTTCGTGGCTACGCTCAGTTTGTGCGCCCCAAAGTTTATCTGCAGGCACTCTTACTTCGCCCATCGAGTCGTGTTCAATACGATATTCCATTAATTTCTCCCTTTTTTACAAGTTTAATTTGTCATTGCAATTATATGCAAAAAAACGCTTGTAATAACTAAGATTTAAATTGGGCTATTTAGGCAAAAGACATTTTACTTTCCCTTTTAATAAAATCTTATCAATACAATTTTATCGATAAACTTTGACTTTGTCAACAAAATTTGAGTAATTTACAACATTTTTTGCACATTTTTTTATGTAAAAAAAAGGCAATTCTTTTAGAACGCCTTTTTGACTTAATTATTAGATTATTTAGTTTTATTAAATATGGCGTTTTTAAGCCAACAGTCCACCTTATCTTGATGCTTAAAATATAATGCGCATACGGTTATTATTATACCAAATATAGTGACCCACACTGGTATCCCCCAACCACTAAACGGTATTAAGTTGCCCGTCCCCAAAAAGCACACGAAGGCAATGTATATTGGTCTAATTAAAACTATTGTAGTTATAAAAAATCTATAACTCATACCCGTTAACCCTGCAACCATACAAAGTATATCGTCTGGGAAAAATGGCAAAAGTTCCATTAGTACGAAAGGCACTTTCCCTTTTTTTAATAAAAAGCCCAAATATTTTTCGGTATCTTCTTTGCCTATACACCACTCCACTGCGGGCTTACCAAGCCGCTTGCCGATAAAGAAGGCTATTATAGAGCCTAAAATGGTTGAAAGATAACATATCACGAACGCCCAAACGGGTCCGTAAATTGCCGTTACCGCTATATAAAACACCCAGCCGGGTGCGGGAAGAACGACCACTTGCAATAGTTGAATTAGAACGCAAACGATAACGCCCCAAGCACCGCTATCTAAAATAAGTTTTTTAAGATACTCTAAGTCGGAAAAACTTTCAAACAGCCCGAAGAAGTTAAGAATAAAAAACACGGCAAGCACTACAAAAGTAAAAACTGCGAGTGCAAAGCAACTTTTTGCAAGTTTAAGTTTGCCAAACGTCATAAATATTGGCGTACCTAAGCCAAATAGTCCTATACAGGCGTATCCAACAACTTTTAACTGCCACTCTAAACCGCCAAGCAAAAAAATCATACCTAAAACAGCAAGTAGCGTGAGCAAGCCGTCAACTATAAGCATTGTGGCTTTATTCCGTTTGGTCATCTTCACCCCTTTTAATTATAACTATTCTTTTAATATTCATAATCGAATATAAAACCAAACTTAAAACGTTTGCAAATATGCACGTGTAAAGCATACTTGTAACGGCTATTTGTGGAAGATTTTTAAATAAAACCAATACTATCGCCAAAGCGTAAAGCACGAAGGTGGTAACCTTGCCGTACCATTTTGCACTGTAAGTCGTACCCGTAAGTTTAAGAAGTATTAGTCCTTCAACCCCAATACACACTTCTTTAATTATAAATACGCCAAGTAAAAGGTATAAAATATGTCTATCGACACTTATGCAAATAAGCAGTGATAACAGCGTAAGTTTATCTGCAATGGGGTCAAGCGCCTTGCCAAGTGCGCTTACCATATTAAACTTCCTTGCGATTATGCCGTCGGCAACGTCGGTTAAAAAGGACACCACTACTATGGCAGCACACAAGTAATGCCTACCCGTAAAATACGCCCACATTATAAACGGAACTAATAAAACCCTACAAAAAGAAAGTATGTTGGGTATTGTAAAAACCTTGTCTAAATTCTTTTCTTCCACCTTGTCACCTAATTTATTTGTAAAACGTACAAAACTTAATAAATAGATTTTAACCTTTTTTTATTGAATAATACTTTAAAAAGTCGTTTATATATAAGTTTTTGTTAAATTATAAAACCCGCAAGAAGCACCGCCAAACAAGACAGCACTGCCACCACTATTAAAGAACGCTTGGTTAGTGACGCTATCAATGCTACTGCTGTGCCTATTAACGCCGAGTATATATTGCCCGTCGAATAGAATATGTATGGAAATGTCATTGCCGAAAGCACTGCGTAAGGTATGTAATATAGCACGCTACGTATATACTTTGACTTTATCTTCTTACGAAAGAATACCAAAGGTATCATCCTTATAAGATAGGTAACTAACGCCATAGTTAGCACCAATAAGACCATTTTAACTTCTCTACTCATCTTGCGCACCCCCTTCTTTTATAGGGAATAGAAAGGCAACCACGCAAGCGGTTATAAGTGCAGTAACTATTACTCCAAGCCCGCTTGATAAAAAGGCGAATATCTTAACGTAATAAAGTAGGCAAGATATTCCCGCACCAATAAGCACGGCAAAAAACACGCCAAGTTCCTTGGTGGACGGCGGAATTATAATAGCAACGAACATAGCGTAAAGCGCTATACCCAAAGCATTAACTATAAACTCTGGCAATAAACTACCCGCAACAGCACCAAGTAGCGTACCCGTAGACCAGCCTATATACGGCAACAGTGCTAAACCTAAAAAATATTTAACGTTAATCTTTTGTGGCTTTGATACGGCAACGGCAAAAATTTCGTCAGTGATAAACGTCGAACACAAAAACCGATTGCCAAGGGTAAACGTTTGGTCGGTCTTTTGCGACAAAGTTAAACTCATTAAAAAATATCTGGAATTTATTATAAGTTGGGTTAAGATTATTTCTATAAACGTGCCTAAGGTGGCAATAATTTCTAAACCGGCAAGTTGCCCCGCACTAGTTAGATTAGTCATTGAAATTAGCAAGGTTACGTAAAGTGGAATTTGCAAAATACTTGCCTTAACGCCAAATGCAAAAGATACCGATAGATAGCCAAGCCCTATCGGTAACCCGTCTTTTACACCGTGCTTAAATTTGAAATTGCTTAAAGTTTGTTCCATAGGTCACCAAAAATAATCTATCAAAATATTAGCACTTTACCCCGAATTTGTCAATGCTTTGCAACTTCTGAGCGTAGTAAAATAAAAAAGACCTTAATACAAAGGTCTTTTAGTTTGGTTAAATTTTATTCGCCTTCAAAAAGCGGGGTGGAAAAATATCTTTCAGCCGTATCGGGAAGCACGGTAACAACCGTTTTGCCTTTACCCAATACTTTTGCAAGTTTTTTTGCCGCCGCCACGTTCGTGCCTGAAGATATGCCACACATAATTCCTTCTAACCTTGCTAAATCTTTTGAAGTTGCTAGCGCTTCTTCATCAGAAATTATGCAAACGTCTTCGTAAATTTTGGTGTTTAATACGGGTGGAATTAAACCGTCGCCTATGCCCATTTGAATATGCGAGCTAACCGTTCCGCCTGCCAAAATTGCAGCGTTTTCGGGTTCTACTGCCCAAATTTTAATATCGGGGTTTTGCGCCTTTAACACTTCGCCAATACCCGTAATAGTACCGCCCGTGCCAATACCAGAGCAAAAGCCGTGTATTGGGCCGGCAACTTGCTCTAAAATTTCCAAACCCGTGTGATGACGGTGCACCATTGGGTTAGACGGGTTTTCAAACTGCTGGGGAACGAACACGTTTTTATCTTCCGCTTGCATTTTAAGGGCTAACTTTAAGCACTTATCTATGCAGTCGCCGATATTGCCGTCATCGTGGATAAGAATAACTTCCGCACCGTAATGACGGACCAACTTTCTTCTTTCTTCACTAACAGAGTCGGGCATAATGATTTTAGTATTATAACCCTTAACCGCTCCAACTAAAGCAAGACCAATGCCTTGGTTACCACTCGTAGGCTCAACGATAACGGTATCTTTATTTATTAATCCCTTTGCTTCGGCGTCGGAAATCATATTAAACGCCGTGCGAGTTTTTATAGAGCCACCAACGTTAAGCCCCTCGAACTTAACTAAAATTTGGGCGCTGTCTAGGTCAACCATACGGTTTAATCTTATTATGGGCGTATGCCCTATTGCATCTAAAACATTTTTATGTATCATAGGCTTGATTATACTAAAAGTTTATTCAAAAATCAAGACTTTAGCACAAAAAAAGCCGATAAACCTATCGACTTTATTTTGTAAGTTATATTTCAGTAATACCAAGACCACTGCGAAGTGCTTGCATTGACGCTAAGTCTTCACTTGAGGCTTTGTTAATTTGTTTTAACTTGTTTAGCCTATCGGGGCGGGTGAACAATACTTGAACCCACCTTATCACGTAAAATACGGGCAATAACCAAACGGCTTTTTTAAGCACGGGGTAACTAAACTGCATTTGTTCTTTTTTGGGAAACAACGTGCGCCAAAAAGTACGCTTTTTTGCACGCTTTCCGCTTGCACTCTGCCCCAAAGCAACAACGTCTGAAGCCACCTTCTTTTCATCGTTAGCAAGCACCGACGAACTAATAACGTGCTCTGCTAAAGCAAGTGTAAACTCGTCGGGTTCGGCATTGCTGAAAAAATAATCCGCAAGACTTTCAAAACGATTTTTAAATTTCAACAAATTGCACTTTTCAAGTTCTTTATCTAAATAATCGTAATCCAAACCGTATGCCTTTTTGTAAAGGTACACGTCGGCTACGTGCCTAATCCCCACACCCGCACTCTTTGCAAAATGATAGGCTGAGTGTGCCAAAATGGAAGCGTAAAAATCCTCGTGACTAAGCCTATAAAAATATTTGCTTCCTTCTTTAAGAGTTGCCCTTTCAAACGTGCCGAAATATTCGTCAAGTTTGCCAACGAATAGCGTTTTATGAAGTTCTATTATGCTTTTTGTTTGTGGAAAATAAACAACGTCATGGTGTTCGTCTTGGCGCTTGGTTTGAAGACCCAACTCGTTAACCAACTCTCTAATTCGTTTTAACTGTGCTACGTCTATAAGAACGTCGCAATCCGACGTATAACGCATATCGGTCGAAGGATACAGTTTTTTAATATGATACCCTTTAAGTGGCATATGTTTGATGCCATTTCCTTCAAATGCGGTAAGAAGCGTTTGCACGTCGTGATTGCTTTGCACGTCTAAAACGACGTGGCGTTTAGCAGAATATTCAAGGGCGTTAACAAAGTGTGGCATTAGGTTTGCCTTAACCTGTTCTAACGCCTTAAACACAACCACGCTCATAGAGTGTTCAATGCAAAGTTTATAAAGTTGTTTATAGTCAAGGTCTTGTGGAACGGCAAGGACACTCTCTCCTTTAATGCCGGCACCCACACACCTAACGAAAAACTTTTGAGTATCGTTCACTGTTAATCTGCCTTAAATTCTATTTTTGAGTAAGCACTAAAAATTATTAATACTTTCTCCAAACCATTTTATCAACCACACCCGTGTAAGACTGAATTATTTTTACCACCTTAGTTGAAACGTTTTCCTCAACGTAGTCGGGTACGGGTATACCGTGACTGCCGTCAACCGTCAAGTTAACCGCCGTTTCCACCGCTTGAAGCAAATTCTTTTGGTCAATACCCGCTAAAACGAAGCACGCCTTGTCAAGTGCTTCGGGGCGTTCGGTTGAAGTGCGTATACATACTGCCGGGAAGGGCTTTCCGATACTTGTGAAGAAACTGCTTTCTTCCGGCAACGTTCCGCTATCTGAAACTACTGCAAAAGCGTTCATTTGCAAGTTGTTATAATCGTGGAAGCCCAAGGGTTGTTGACAAATAACCCTTTCGTCAAGCTTAAACCCAGACGCTTCTAAACGCTTTCTGCTTCTGGGGTGACAACTGTATAAAATGGGCATATCGTATTTTTCAGCCATCTTATTGATTGCGGTAAATAAGGATATAAAATTCTTTTCGGTATCGATATTTTCTTCTCTATGTGCCGATAAAAGTATATAATTTTTAGCCTTAAGCCCCATGCGATTAAGCACGTCGCTCTTTTCAATATCAGCAAGATTTGCGTGCAAAACTTCCGCCATAGGCGAACCTGTAACGTAAGTTCTTTCCTTAGGAAGTCCGCAGTCGGCAAGGTATCTTCTTGCGTGTTCTGAATACGCCAAGTTTACATCTGAAATAATGTCAACTATACGGCGGTTGGTTTCTTCGGGCAAGCACTCGTCTTTACAGCGATTACCTGCTTCCATATGAAAGATAGGAATATGTAACCTTTTTGCCGATATAGCCGATAAGCAACTGTTGGTATCGCCCAAAATGAGCAAGGCGTCGGGTTTAATTTGATTCATAAGTTTATATGAACAGTTGATAATATTACCAACCGTTGCACCCAAATCATCGCCAACGGCGTCCATATATACTTCGGGGTCGGCAAGCTTTAAGTCTTTAAAGAACACGCCGTTTAGGTTGTAATCGTAATTTTGACCAGTGTGCGCCAAAACGCAGTCAAAATACTGCCTACACTTATTTATAACTGATGCAAGCCGAATAATCTCTGGTCTTGTACCTACAATTATCAATAATTTCAATTTGCCGTTATCTTTAAATTTTACGTCTGAATAATCTAACTTAATTTTATTTTCCATAGTTATTTCTCCACTATTTCAAAAAATGTGTCTGGGTGGTTGGGGTCAAATTGTTCATTAGCCCACATTACCGTAACCAAGTTTTCTGTGTCAGATAGGTTTATAATATTGTGTGTGTATCCTGGTAACATATGCACTGCTTGAATCTTATCACCGCTAACTTTAAAGTTAAGCACTTCATCCGTGCCAATTTTACGTTGCTGTATTAAGCCCTTGCCTGCCACCACAATAAAGAACTCCCACTTGCTGTTGTGCCAATGCTGACCTTTGGTTATACCGGGTTTTGAAACGTTTACCGAAACCTGCCCGCTATTAACGGTTTTAAGAATTTCAGTAAAACTCCCCCTATCATCAACGTTCATTTTAAGGTCAAATGCAACCTTTTCTTTTGGTAGATACGATAGGTAGGTGGTATACAACTTTTTAGCAAAACTATTGTTTGGGATTTCAGGCATTACGAGCGTTTTGGGCTGGTCGTGGAAAACGTATAGCATATCAGCCAACTCGCCAAGGGTAACCTTGTGGGTTACGGGAACGTAACAATATCTGCCGTTAGCACCTTCTACGGGGATTAACCCATCGTAATCGCACCTGCGAGCCTTACCTTCAAGAAGATTAAGCATTTCACAAACTAAATCATCTACGTACAAAAGTTCCAACTCAATAGCCCTATCATTTACGGTAATGGGTAAATCGTTTGCTATGTTATTACAAAAGGTTGCAACGGCACTGTTATAGTTGGGTCTACACCACTTGCCAAAAAGATTTGGAAAACGATAAACGTACACGGGTGCGCCGGTTAGCGAACCATATTCAAAGAAAAGTTCTTCGCCCGCTTTTTTGCTTTTTCCGTATTCGCCGTCAGCATACCTTCCTATAAGCGTCGCTTGAATTGAAGAAGAAAGCATTACGGGGCTCTTGTTGTTATGCATTTTTAGCGTGTCAAGTAGCGTTGAAGCAAAGCCAAAGTTGCCTTGCATAAATTCTTCTTGCGTTTGAGGACGGTTTACACCTGCAAGGTTAAAAACAAAGTCCGCATGCTGACAATAGGTTTCTAATTCTTCTGGTGTAGAATCAATATCGTATTCAAATATTTCGCCAATTTTTAAATTGGGGCGAGTTCTATCTTTGCCGTCTTTTAGGTTTTTTAATGCTGAGCAAAGGTTCTTACCGACAAAGCCCTTTGCACCCGTTACTAAAATATTCATATGAAATCCTACTTTTTAAGCTCTTCTTGAATATATTGCAAAGAAGCAATCTTAGCCTTGGTTTGTTCAACCGTTAAAAGTTCAGTGTTGTTGGAATTGAACTCAGTAAGAGTGTTCCTTTCGGTGTCGCCGTCTTTAAAGTATTTATCGTAGTTAAGACCACGCTTGTCCGCAGGAACTCTATAAAAGTTACCCATATCTATAGCATTAGCACACTCTTCGTTGGTTAAAAGCGTTTCATACATCTTTTCGCCGTGACGAATACCTATAAGTCGGATCGTAGCCATGTCGTTCTGTGAGCCAAGGAGTTGATTTATGACATTGTCTTCCTAAGACCGCTT
>JAZQKH010000057.1:0-6111 GCA_045542055.1 Christensenellaceae bacterium
ATGGCTACGATCCGACTTGTCTGCTTAACAAAAAAGACCTAAACGGCTTTTGGAGTTACGCAACTGATGAAGCAAGAAAAATTGCAACTAAAAGTTCCAGAGGTGCTTATGTTAATGACGATACAGTATTTGGCTGGGCTATACACTACTTTGAAGAAGATAGCATAGAAGGAACGTTATATAACGAAGATGGAACAGAATACAAGCTTGATAAAAAGGTTGCTACAACAACTACTAAAACACCTACGGCTACCTACGTTCCACCGATTAAAAAGCCTGAACCACAAATGTCTTTATTTGATTTCTTAACGCCAAAAGCAGAAGACAAAAAAGAACAAGTAGATAATGAAAAAACTACTTCTACCCTTTCATATAAAGGACAACTTGCAATGAAGGCTCAACCTGACCCGTTAGACGTTGACGAAGAACAAGATGATGACGAGCCAACAGAAGACGATATTGTTGATGCTATGGCAGAACTTGAAAAAGAACAAACGGAAGAACCTGAACCCGAAGAAAAGCCTATTTCACCTATTTATATGAAATACTTAAAAGTTCAGATTCAATACCCCGATTATATTATCGCCTATCGTTTAGGTGACTTCTATGAAGTTTTTGGCGATAACGCAAAAATAATTGCAAACGAACTTGATTTAACTATGACAGGACGTGACTTTGGAGCTCCAGAAAGAGTTCCTATGGTAGGCTTCCCAGAACACGTTGCAGAAAATTATTTTAAGAGAATAACAAAAATAAATACTCTTGTTGTAATGGATGGTGACAAAATCACCTTACACGACAAAACCGACGATAAGTTCACAGTTAATTTAGAAACGGGCGAAGTAATATCTTCTCAACAAGAAAACGATATTATACAAAGCCTACAAAAAATCTTTGGAAATCAAATGGAGATAAAATTATGAAGATAGAAAAAATTAAACCTATACCAAAATACATAGAAAAGAAAATAAGAAAGTTAGATAAAGAAAACTGCCCACAACAAAAGGGTTTGCGTTTTTATGCCTACCTTACTAAATTAGATGGTGAATTAGTAAAAATAACAGTTGCTATGCGTAATAAAACAAAGCAAATAGCCTTAATAAAACAAGTAGCAGTTCATGGGGTAAATTCTGAACGTTGTTACGTCAAAGACCTTGAATATTGTTATTTAGGCGTTTACGCATATAAAGTGGGCTGGTATGACGAAGGTATTAAATATAAATACAATATTCGCCCCTATTATAATGACGGTAAATGGTATGATTGTGGCTATAAATACTATAATCCATACGCAACAGTAGTTAATCTCGATTATGCGTTGAAAATAAAAGAATTTAAATATTCTGCCATAGATATATTTAAGCCTAATTGCCCTATAAATTACTTACGTTTATATCGTGAGTTTCCACAACTAGAACTACTTGCAAAATTCGGTTTTCAAACGCTAGCTGTAAGCAAAACAATACTTCGCAAAGTTGGTAAAGATAAGAAGTTTGCAAAGTGGCTTGTAAGAAATAAAGATAAGTTAGGTGGTGTAAACGCTTATCACGTTGCACCTATTTTAAGGGCTTATAAAAAGAATACATCACCAGATTATGAACAAATCATAATGGAAACGAACAGAATGTATATGCGTGGTGATTTAGATTCGTTCTTGAAAAAATTCGGTAGTTATAAAGACCTTATAAACTATCTCGGAAAACAAATTACAAACTTTTATAGTTATAGAGATTATTACACGGCTTGCGAATATTTAGGACTTGATATGTCTTTAGAAAAGAATCGTTTACCCCACGATTTTAAGCGTTGGCACAGAATTAGAACCGACCAATATAAGACTAAAAAGGATATGGAAAATCGTGAAAAACGCAAAGAAATATTTGAAAACTTTGCTGTCGTTGCGGGCAAATATCATAATCTTGAAAAAACGCAAAAATGTCCTTACGTAGTTATAATTGCTAAAACACCAGACGAACTTGAAGTTGAAGGCAAAATTTTAGACCATTGCGTAGGTAGTATGAATTATAGCGAAAAATTTATTAGAGAAGAAACACTTATCTTCTTTATAAGAAAGAAAAACGATATTTCAACACCTTTCGTTACTATGGAATATTCATTAGACAAAAAACAAATATTACAGTGTTACGGAAAAAGTGACTCAAGACCTGCTATGGAAGTTTTAGACTTTGTAAACAAAAAATGGCTTCCATACGCAAACGAACAATTAAAACAAATTGCAGCATAAAGGAGATAAACTATGAATTATTTTAGAATTACAGCTTATAACAAAGAACAAAACTACTCAATTATTATGGATTCCTACGGCGCTTATGAAGCACTATGGCAATTTAGTTCTATGCTTGTAGATAAAGGATTTTCCATTATAGCCGTTGGTAATCAAGACAAATTTAATGATGGTGATATTCCAAAAGTCACCGAACAAACAAATAAAATTATTCTACGTGCCGAATGTCACGGAGAACCTATAAAGAGTGGAAATAGAATAATTGTTGGCGAAAAATCATACACGTTAGCATAATTTAATAACAAATTAAAAGCCGGGCTTTACAGCTCGGCTTTTTTTATTAGTCCTCATTCATAAACTTAACATTTGTTCCCCTTAAAGTTAAATACTTATAAGTCATATTCTCAAATTTATCTGCTATTGCAAACAACAAATGAAGTTCAAAGCAATTATCGCTTACAAAATGTAATTCGGCAGCATCTAAACTTGTAAACTCTGACACAGGGTCGTCAAAGTCCATTATTTTTAACTCAAATTCTTCTTGTTCTATAATTTCGTAATTTTCAACACAAATTATATAACCATCAACGTTTATGAAATAATCTTTTCCTTTTGGTTCTACTTCATACACTAGTTCACCCATTACAGAATCTAAATCAATTTCTTCTGGAAGACAATCTATCGCTTCTTCCGTAATAGCACCAGCCTTATCTGCACTTTTTTCAAGTTCTTTGCGAAGACTACTTGCATATTCCATTAACATTTCTTTATCTTCTTTACAAGCAAACCCTAAAATAACAGTCTTAATATCTTTTATCTTACTATACACTTCTGTAGGCAAGGACAACAATGTTTTCCTGTCTCTATCAATGTGTGCATTATATAATTTTTCTGCTAAATTATCCTTAAATGCAAGTTCAGCTAATTCTAAATCACCGTGTATCTCTTTATAAAATATTTCCCTGCTATCCTTTAGTATTTCTTCGTAGGTTTTCTTTTGTGTATCAACTTCTTTAAGCCAATTTATGACTCTTACTTGTTCGTATTGTTCTCTCCATTCTTTCGTCAAAATTTTCATAAATATACCTCCGTTTTCAAGTGGTTTAACCAAATAACCACCTAATATTTGACAAATAATACCTATACTTAATGTATAGGTGATTTATCTTATTCGCCACCTAAATAAATTTAGGAGTAAATAATTGCCAATATCTCTATCGTTTCAAAAAAGATTTAAGTCATTACTAGAAGACTCTGACTATTCACGTAGTGAAATAGCCAAACTAATCCCTTTAAGTCAAAGCACTTTATCAAACGCTTTAACATACGGTATTATCCCTAGCACTAAAACGTTAATTAAAATCGCAGACTTCTTTGATATATCCATAAACTTTCTTTTAGGCAAGACGGATATCGAAGACTTTTATAAAAGTTCTTCTCCTGCTAGCTTTCTATCCCGCTTTGAAAGTTTATGCTCCGAAAAAGAAGTTACGCATTATAAAGTAGCTGCTGATTGCCTTTTTGACAAAAGTAATATCTCTAGATGGATTAGTAAAGGCTTCCTACCCGAACTTGAAATATTAGAATTGCTTTGCGACTACTTCAACGTTTCCCCTGATTACCTTTTAGGAAGAACAGAAGATAAAGATTAACTATATTATACCAAAAATTTTTAGATGGCTAAACCATTTAACCACCTATTTTAATGAAAACAATGTCTATCTTTGTCTTGTTTTGTCATATATTGTCGAAAACATTATAAAGGGCCACTTACTTGTGGTCCTTTTTCTTTTTTTCTAATAAAAGTTTTTTATTTCTTTTAGCCCAACATATAGTTACAATTAAAGAAATAATACTACCTGAAATTGCCGAAGAAATCATCACTATGCCTGCCGCATCTTCAACACCTATACCAACAAAAAAGATTATCCAAAAAATTAGTCCTAAAGCGAAAAACATCCCCGTGCAAATTAAAAAAAACAAAATGCAAAAGAAAAACATTTCTACGGGTTTAGCATCTAAAGGTTCATTTTCTAATTCTTTATTTTTAGCTTTCCTTCTAGAAAAGGTAACCGGTCCTATTGAATTAGCCGCATCTTCAGCTATCATAACGTCAAAATAATCAACTCTGCCATCAAAATTATAATCTGGAAAACCACTATTCTTCCAAAAATCAGACATATTTCCTCCTATCAATAAGCATTTTACAACTAAATAATACCACTATATATATGACAGTATTAGTCATATTAAATAAAAAAATAGTGTAGCAAGTAAAACCTGTTACACTATTTCCAAAGGAAGCTATGAAAAACCAAACTGCTATACAAACACCACAAAGTATAGCCTGTTAGTCAACAAAAAACGCCATAAAGTCCACATTAAAATATAAGGCTAAATCTTGTATAACACCAACTTTTTCTATGCCTTGATTAACATATCTACTTACTGTTCTAACGTCACAACCATATGCAAAAGCGAAATCTTCTTGCGATTCAAAATCCCTTGCAATAAGTTCTCTTAATTTTTGACCTGCTTTTAATTGTGGGGTAAGATTAGCCATTGTTCCTACCTCCCAATGCCGCAGTATGAGTTATAACACGTTGGAAATTACCACTCTTTATATCATAATTATAATGGAATAATGGTAATTCCCTTCTTGGTAACAACACCCCACCTTGCTTTGGAGAGCCAGCCAAACGAGTATATTTTTCTATATATTCATTATCACCACGCATTTCATTTAATGATTTTTCAATATAGATATTTGTCCTTTGTTGAATGTCATCAAACATCCCTTCTGGAGCTACATCATCTTTGTCTTTTACGAAAGGCTCATCCGACCATATAAACGAACAATCAAATCTACCAATTTTTTTAGAAAAATTAGCAAAATCACGATAACACATATTATATTCGTTAATATATGCTTGAACAAGTTCAATATCATTAACAAATTCTTTTGCTCTCCAAGGGCATAAGTTCCTGAACGAAACTAATTTTGCGTAAGAATAAAAATTAGAATAACCTTCTTTTTTATAAACTTCTTTAAGAAGAACAACATTTCTATAATATAAATAATGAGTTGAAGCAACGTCGTGGATACCCAAAACCGTCACCAAGAAATTATATTCTAATTCTTCGCTTTCAGTAAGGGATTCTCTTTTAGCCTTAAAGAAAAGTTCCTTTGCTGTATTTAACATCTTTAACAAAGAATAAACCATTTCTCCAATTTTAGGGAAAGAACATAAATGTTCCGTTTCCATTCTAAAATCATTAACGGTAGCCCCTTTATGATATGTTCCGGGCATCACAGAATTTAATTCTTTAAGTTTATTTATTGCTCTTTCTTTAATGTCTTTAACATCATAACGTGGAGAAAATCTCCATTCATTACTATTCTTAAAAATTGCTTGAATTAACCATTCAGCCTCAAAATCTTCACTATATTCGCTTTTCTTTTGCGCCATAAAAAAAGCAGGCAAATGTGAAAAGAAAGAATATTTATTTTTCCACTTGTTTAACCCTTCTTCGCTACAAGAAGTAATTTCATCATACGTCAAACCAAATAATTCACTTAATTGTGGAAGTTTAGATTCAATAGTGTCTTCGCCAAAAATAGGCGCAGACTTTCTATTCAAACAATATTCATCTTCTTTATCATATTGATAAAAAAAGTCTGTGTAATCAAGAGAGTATGTTTTGCAAAACTTCTTAATATATTCAGTTATTTGTTTTTTTGTCTTAACCATTTTTAAGACCTCCTTTGCTTTTCTACCCTCATTATAAAACAACAAAAATTATTTGTGTAGGACAGTTTTTGTCGTATTATTTATACTTTAATTTATACGTTGCTTAATAATCTT
>JAZQKH010000058.1:0-14878 GCA_045542055.1 Christensenellaceae bacterium
CCTATGGCAGAGCCAACTGCCACAACAAGGCAAAGGATTATTTTATGAATGCATTTGCAAAAATGTTGAGTGAAGAAACACTTAACGCACTCAAAGGAAAGCTCGGCGAAGATTTGACAAAACAAATCAATGACAAGTTAGGCGATTACGCTATTAACCCCGGCAAAGAGAAGTTAATACCCAAATCGGTATATGACGAAGACAAGGCATCGTTAAGAGCGAAAATTGAAGACCGAGACAAACAGTTAGGCGAATTGAAGAAGGCATCAAAAGATAATGCCGACTTGCAAGCAAAGATTACAGAGTTGCAAGATAGCATTAAAGCCAAAGATAAAAGTGGCAAAAGTTAGACGGCTTTTTATTTTAAAACTTAATTTTATTTAATTTGCATTACATTTTTAACACGATAAAAAATTTAAAATATATAAAATCAGTCTATAAAATCGTTGACTTTGCCACTTTAGTGTGGTAAAATGATAAAGTAGTAAAGTGGAGGTGGTTTTTTCCATGAAACAAATTAACAAAAAGGATTTTGAAATCTTTTATAAGGCAATTCTTTCTTTAAAGACCATTGAAGAATGCGATGCGTTTTTTAACGACGTTTGCACTATTCAGGAGTTAGAGTCGTTTAAGCAAAGATTAGAAGTTGCTTTTTTATTAAAACAAAAATTGAGTTATGCGGAAATTAATAAAATAACTAGTGCTAGTACTGCCACTATTTCAAGAGTGAGCAAGTATTTAAATTATGGCGACGGTGGCTATTCTATAGTAATTGACAGAATAAAGGAAGAAGAAAATGTTTAATCAAGATATATTAAGTAAATTAGAGCAATCGATATACAAGTTAAGAGAACTTTTTATAAGCAACGGATATCGTAAATTTAAGATGAACAAGTTTGAAGAATATGATTTATATTCAAAGAACAAAGAATTTTTGGTATCTGACGGGGTTATTGTTTTCAACGATACCAATGGTAAGCTTTTGGCGTTAAAGCCTGACGTTACGTTGTCTATAATAAAAAACACTAAAGACGATTCAAATAGCATTGAAAAGGTTTTTTACAATGAAAACGTTTATAGAATTTCGCCGACTTCGCACACGTATAAAGAAATTATGCAAACGGGGTTAGAATGTATTGGTAAAATTACCTTTAATGAAATTATAGAAGTAACGGAGCTTGCACTAAAAACCTTACGGCAATTTTCAAACAACTTTTTGTTGCAATTAGCAAATATAGACTTGGTAAGGGCTATATTTAGCGATTATGAAATTACAAATAAATTATTAGAGCAAGTTATAATTGCAATCAGTCAAAAAAATATAGAACTTATCAAAGACGTGTTAAGTAAAAAGCAATTTGAAGCGATAAGCGTATTGGTAGGCAGTTATAACTCTGTGGAAGAAAATTTACAAGACCTTGAGAAAATAGTCGTTTCTAAAAATAGCAAGTCTATATTTAACGATTTTAAGGAAGTTATAAAAAGGATAAGTAAACTTGGATATGGCGATAAAATCGCTATTGATTTTTCTATCATTGACTTTAACAGTTATTATAGTGGAATAGTATTTAAGGGATTTGTAAATGGGATTTCCACCAAGATTTTAT
Source organism: Christensenellaceae bacterium (assembly GCA_045542055.1). Taxonomy (GTDB): domain Bacteria; phylum Bacillota; class Clostridia; order Christensenellales; family Borkfalkiaceae; genus UBA1259. The sequence goes on from JAZQKH010000058.1 coordinate 1,608, forward strand.
CAGGTGGACAATACGATAATTTACTAAAAAATATGAATAGGCAATCGGGGGCAATAGGCTTTGCAGTTTATTTAGATGAAATTGAAAGGTTTGAAGAAGATTTAGATAACTCTGATGATTATATAAAGGTTGCTCTACCAAAAGGAAGGCTTGGCGAAAAAGTATATCAAATGTTTGATAACGCAGGTTTTGATTGCCCTTCTATTAAAGAAAACAATAGAAAACTTATATTTGAAAACACAAAAAAGAAACTTAAATTCTTTTGGGTGAAGCCATCGGACGTTACCATTTACGTTGAACGTGGTAGCGCAGACATAGGCGTTGCTGGTAAAGATATTTTAGAAGAATATAAGCCAGACGTCTTTGAACTTTTAGATTTAAATATAGGAAAGTGCAAAATGGCAGTTGCGTCTAAAAAAGATTTTGTTGACGACGAGTCTAAAACCTTAAGGGTTGCAACAAAATTTTCAAACATTGCAAGTGATTATTATGCAAAAAAATGTAGAGATATAGATATTATACATCTTAACGGCTCGATTGAAATTGCACCTATACTAAACCTATCCGACGTTATTGTGGATATAGTTGAAACAGGTAGGACTCTTCTTGAAAACGATTTGGTGCCTTTTGAAACGATAATGCCTATAAGTGCAAGGCTTATAGTTAATAAGACTTCATACGGTTTTAAAAACAAGCAAATCAACCAAATAAAAAACGGGTTGTTTAACGAGGCAATAAAAAATGATTAAAATTTTAGATTATTCTAAACTTAAAGAAGACATTTTTAAAAGAGAAGAGAATAACTTTAGCGTCGAAGATATTGTAAAAGGTATTTTAGACGACGTATCTAAAAATGGCGATAAAGCGTTAATTTACTACGCTGAAAAGTTTGATAAATGTAAATTGAATAACTTATTAGTTTCTGAAAAAGAATTTGAAGAAGCGTTTTCGTTAGTTGATGATGAATTTATCAAAATATTAAAAAAAGCAAGCGAGAACATTAGAGAATTCCATATAAATCAATTAAGACAAGGTTTTGAAATTAAAAAGCAAAACGGAATAATTATAGGTCAAAAAATAACGCCTATAGAAAGGGTTGGGCTTTACGTTCCTGGTGGTACGGCAGTATATCCGTCAACAGTTTTAATGGACAGTATTCCGGCTAAAATTGCAGGCTCTAAAGAAATTTGCATAACGACTCCGCCAAACAGCCAGGGTAAAATCAATCCCAATATTTTGGTTGCGGCTAAAATTGCTGGTGTTGATAAAGTATATAAAGTTGGCGGTGCTCAGGCGATAGCGGCTTTGGCATATGGAACTGAAACTATTAACAAGGTAGATAAAATCGTTGGGCCTGGTAATGCTTTCGTTGCCGAAGCAAAAAGACAGGTTTTTGGCAAGGTTAACATAGATATGATTGCTGGACCTAGTGAAATTTTAGTTATTGCAGATGGTAAAAGCAATCCTAAGCACGTTGCCGCCGACCTTTTATCTCAAGCAGAACACGACAAAATGGCAAGTGCAGTATTGGTTACTGATAGCACCGAACTTGCTATAAGAGTTCAAGATGAAATTGAAAAGCAATTAGAAAACCTTTCAAGAAAGGATATTGCTAAGGTTTCTATTGATACGAACGGCAAGATAATCGTTGCAAAAGATTTAGAAGAAGTTATTTCAGTAAGCAACAAAATTGCCCCCGAACACTTGGAATTAATGGTTGATAATCCGTTTGATTATTTGGACAAGATTACAAATGCCGGTAGCGTATTTATGGGAAGATTTTGCCCTGAAGCGTTGGGCGATTATTATGCCGGTCCAAATCACACGCTTCCAACTTCTGGAACGGCAAGATTTTCAAGCCCACTTTCGGTAGACGATTTTATTAAAAAAACACAATACACCTACTATACTAAAGATGCTTTAGAAGAAGTTTATAAAGACGTTGTTTATTTTGCGAATAAAGAAGGGTTAGATGCACACGGCAACAGTGCTAAAATAAGGTTTGAAGACTAATATGAGTAAATTTTTAAGTAGCAATCTAAAAAAATTAGTGGCTTACGTGCCTGGCGAACAGCCTCAAGATAAAAGTTATATAAAACTAAATACTAACGAATCGCCCTTTCCACCGAGCGATAAAGTTGTAAGGGCTATAAATAAAAATTCAGTTAAGTCGCTAAGATTATATTGTGACCCGACGTGCAGAGTTCTTAAAGAAAAAATTGCTAACGTTTACAACGTTGATGCTCGTAACGTTTTTGTTGGCAACGGTTCTGATGAAATATTAAACTTTATTTTTATGGCGTACGGGGAACAGGGCGTAGCATATGCAGATATCACTTATGGCTTTTATTCAGTTTTTGCCGAACTTTACAATTTAGAAAGCACCATAATACCCTTAAAAGACGATTTTACGCTTGACTATAAGGCGTTTTTAAATCAAAATAAACTTATCGTTATTGCTAGCCCAAACGCTCCGACGGGAATAGAACTTCCGGTAGAACAATTGGAAGAAATTTTAATAAGCAATAAAGATAGTATTGTGGTCGTTGACCAAGCATACGTGGATTTTGGCGGAACGAACGTAGATTACTTAACTAAAAAATATGATAACTTAATTTGCGTTTATACTTTTTCTAAATCAAGAAGCATGGCAGGGGCAAGGCTTGGGTTTGCAATCGCAAACGAAGATTTAATTTTAGATTTAGAAAAAATTAAGTATTCAACCAACCCGTACAACGTAAACACGTTGACGCAAATTGCGGGAACTGCGGCGCTTATTGATAACGAATACTATATGAAAAACGCTAAAGTTATTCAAGATAACAGAGAGTATACCAAAGATGAACTTTGCAAACTCGGTTTTGAGGTTTTAGACTCTAAAGCAAACTTTATCTTTGCCAAAAACAGTAAAATAGACGGTAAAACTTTATATTTAAAATTAAAAGAACAAGGCGTTTTAATAAGGCATTTTGATAAAGACAGAATTAGCGATTTTATTAGAATAACCATCGGTAGCATAAAAGAAATGAATATTCTTGTAGAAAAACTGAAAAATATTTTAGGAGAACTAAAATGAGACAAGCAACTATAAAAAGAGAAACTAAAGAGACGAAAATTAACCTTACTATCGATTTAGATGGTAAAGGCACGTCTAATATAAATACGGGGTGTGGCTTTTTTGACCATATGTTAGAATTATTTTCTCGCCACGCAAGATTTGATTTAAACGTTGTTTGCGACGGAGATATTAACGTTGATTATCATCACACGGTTGAAGACGTTGGCATAGTTTTAGGTCAAGCCGTAAAAAAAGCGCTTGGCGATATGAAAGGAATCGTTAGATATGGAACGACTATTCTTCCTATGGATGAAAGTTTAATATTAACTGCGATAGATATATCGGGAAGAAGCTTCTTAAAATTTGATTTGCCAACGAGGGCGAATAAAATAGGGGACTTTCCTGTGGAACTCGTTGAAGAATTCTTTTTGGCGTTCGTTCGCCACGCAGGGATAACTTTGCACGTTGTTAAAATGGCGGGGACAAATGCTCATCACATAGTAGAAGGCGCATTTAAGTCGTTTGCTCGTTCCTTAAAGTGTGCGGTTGCCGTTGATAAAGATTTTGCTAATGAAATTCCGTCAACAAAAGGGGTTCTTTAATGATTGCAATTATTGATTACGGCGTTGGAAACTTGTTTTCGCTAACTTCTTCGTTTAAGGCGATAGGTGAAGAAGTAGTAATTACTAAGGACGTTGAAATTATAAAAAAAGCCGACAAACTAATATTGCCGGGCGTTGGTGCTTTTGGCGATGCAAGCAAAAAACTATTCGATAGCGGGCTTGCTCAAATGGTAACCGAAGAAGTTAAAAATGGGAAGCCTTTGCTTGGCGTTTGCCTTGGTATGCAAATGCTTTTTGATAAAAGTTACGAATTTGGCGAATACGACGGTTTAGGACTTATTAGTGGAAAGGTTGTTTGTATAGATTTGCCTAGTAATTACAAAATTCCGCATATAGGTTGGAACGCCCTTCACATTAAAAAGGACAGCCCTATTTTGAAATATATAGAAAAAAATGATTTCGTATATTTCGTTCACTCTTATCACGCAGTTGATTGTGAACAATCTGTTGTAGCAACAACAGATTATGGCAGGGAAATTACTGCAATAGTTCAATGTGGTAACGTATACGGTTGTCAATTTCATCCAGAAAAGAGTGGCGACGTTGGGCTTAAAATCTTAAAAGCATTTGCTGAAATTTAACTTTAAGGACGTAAAAATGAATATTTTTCCAGCAATAGATTTATATGACAAAAAGGTCGTTAGGCTTTATAAAGGCGACTATTTAAAAATGACCGTATATAGTGAAAATCCACTTGCCGTTGCAAAAGATTTTGAAAGGGCGGGGGCTAAGTATATTCATATCGTAGATTTAGAAGGTGCAAAATTTGGCACTACACCAAACTTAGAAATAGTTCGTGAAATTGCTAAAAACACTAAATTGTTTATCGAGATTGGTGGTGGAATTAGAAACCTTGAAACCATAAAAAAATATCTTGACGTTGGGGTTAATCGTATTATTTTAGGAACTTCGGCAGTTACCGACCAAGAGTTTTTAAAAGAAGCGTTAAAACTGTATAAAGACAAAATTGCAGTAGGCGTAGATATAAAAGACGGATTCGTTGCAATAAAAGGTTGGGAAGAAAAATCTAATTATAATTGCTATGAATTTTGTTCGCTTATGCAGTCGTTTGGCGTAAAAAACATTATATGTACTGATATTTCTAAAGACGGGGCAATGCAAGGAACTAATAGAGAACTATACAGGAAACTATCTGAAAAGTTTTCTATAGATATAACGGCGTCGGGTGGTGTATCAACGCTCGACGATATCGTAGCCCTTAAAAATCTTAATCTATACGGAGCAATTATAGGGAAAGCCTATTATACGGGTTCAATTAAACTTGAAGATGCTTTGGAGGCTACAAAATGATAACAAAAAGGATTATACCTTGCCTTGACGTCAAGGACGGCAAGGTGGTAAAAGGCGTTAATTTTGACAACTTAAAAGACGTTAACTCACCGATTGAACTTGGCAAATATTACAGTAGTTGCGGGGCTGATGAGTTGGTTTTTTACGACATTACCGCAAGTAGTGACGGAAGAAAATTGTTTACCGAAGTATTAACTGAAGTTGCCAAAAACGTGTTTATTCCTTTAACGGTTGGTGGTGGAATAAATTCGATTGATGATTTTGATAGAGTTCTTAAATGCGGTGCGGACAAGGTTAGTGTAAACTCCGGTGCAATAAAAAACCCAGAACTTATAAAACAAGGGGCACTAAAATACGGTAGCCAATGCGTTGTGCTTTCAGTTGACGTAAAAAGGGTTGACGGAAAATATACCGTTTTTGCTAAAGGTGGAAGAGAGAACACGGGCATTGAGGCGCTTAGTTGGATAAAAAAATGTGTGGAAAACGGTGCAGGTGAAGTAGTTGTGAACTCTATTGATACAGACGGGGTTAAAAAAGGTTTTGATATACCGTTGCTTAAAGAAGTGTGCAAGATAGTAAACGTTCCCGTAATTGCTTCAGGTGGAGCGGGAAGCATTGAAGATTTTATCACGCTCTTTAAGGAAATTCCAACGATAGACGCAGGTCTTGCCGCTTCAATTTTCCATTTTGGAGAAGTGAGTATTAAAGACTTAAAATATAAACTAAAACAAGAAAATATTAACGTTAGGTAGGCTAAATATGTTAGAAATTAAAGATTTGAAATTTGATGAAAAAGGGTTAATTCCCGCAATAGTTGTAGACGCTTTAAGCAAGAAGGTCTTAACACTTGCTTATATGAACGAAGAAAGTTTAAAAATATCTATTGAAAAGAGAAAAACTTGTTTTTGGAGTCGTTCAAGAAATGAATTGTGGCTAAAAGGTGAAACGAGCGGTAACTATCAAAATATCGTATCGATTACTGCGGATTGTGATAGAGACGCATTGGTAGTGATGGTAGAAAAAGAAGGACCTGCTTGTCATTTAGGTACGGAATCTTGCTTTAACGATAAGTTGTATATCAACCAAGACAAAAACGAATTTTCTATCGACGGGCTATACGAATTATTGCAAGGAAGAAAAGAAAATCTTCCCGAAGGCTCTTACACCACTTACCTTTTTCAAAAGGGCATAGATAAAATCCTTAAAAAAGTTGGGGAAGAAAGCACCGAAGTTATAATTGCAGGTAAAGCAAATGATAAAAAAGAAACCATTTACGAGGTTGCAGACCTATGCTATCACGTAATGGTTATGATGGTTGAAATGGGTATATCGCTTGAAGACGTAAGAAAAGAACTTGCTTCACGTCACGTAATCGACCATAAAGTAAAGCAAGAGAAGATGACCAAATAATTATATACAAAAAGAGAGAGCATGTGCTCTCTCTTTTTTATCTTGTATATTGGTTTTTATAGACATTATTGCTTCCTAACAGTAGGGTCGGAACGGGACGTTTTTTAAAGACTTTACACTTTTAGGACAATAATGCGTTAGAATCTAAACTTCTTAATGGGGATAAGTGTTCTGGTCTGGGCTTTATATTCGGCAAAGCCGTCTTTAAGAGACTGTCTGCCGTCAGCCATTGGTATGCTTACTGCAAAGAACAGCACTGTATTTGCCACTGCGCCTGCAAGCAAATACCATACGCTTGGCATTGTGATGACTACCGATAGACCGATACCCCACCACATTAAAATTTCGCCAAGGTAGTTTGGGTGGCGTGCGTACTTCCAAAGCCCGCTGTGAATAAAGGTGTCCGCTTTATTTTTGCGATATTTGTGCATTTGTATATCGGCTGTGCCTTGCAAAACAACGGCTAAAAGTGATATGCAAATAGATATAACGCTAAGCGGGGTTGCAGATAAGTTGTTTATAACGGCGAATACGGCAGGTAGGATAGCGCCGTACACGACGAGTGTTGGGACCATATGTATGCCGATAAAATTAATTAGCGGGTAGAACACGCCCGTTTTTTGTTTAAGCATAGTATAGCGCCAATCTTGGTGGTTAAGGTTTGCAAAGGTATACGCCCAATTTGCCGTTAACCTAACCGCCCAAAAACAAACTGCTATGATTAGCAACACGCCAAGAGCAGTAAGGTGCTTGCCGATAGCAAACGCTATTAGTATAACGGGTGGTTGGACGCTCCAATACGGGTCGTAAACGGAAGCATTGCCGAATATTATGCTAAATATAAACGTGACCACGGTGGCTACTGCGTCGGAGATAAGTAGTGATAGCCACCAATCGAGCGTTAGCGAGTTATAAGTGATAATGCCAATAATAGTGGCGGTTACGTAAACTAACGCAACTATTATAAAACTTGCGATACGGCTTTGCTTTAACTTTAGCATAAAAAAATCCTTTTTCTTTCGTTAAACGCTTTAATTATACTACTTTTGAAAACCTTAGTCAATATAATAATTTTACGCTAAAAGACGTCTGACTAAACGATGACCCTTCTTATGCATGATTTTATTGTGAAAAAATAAAGTCATTTTATATATAGAACAAACGCTTTGCATATTATATAATGTCGTTAGGTTTAGTTATATGCGCACGTGTTAAAAAAATTGTGGTGTTTAAGGTAAAAAAACAAAAACACTATTTATTTTTTGGTTTTGGTGTGATATAATTTATTGCGTAGTGCAAAAGCACGAGTACTAACGAAAAGGGAGATTGATATGAGCAGTACATGGTTGTTTATTACGCTTGCCGTTTGTGTTTTGGCTCTCATATACGTAGTTTATAACTACGTAACTATCAAGAAGCTAAAAGAAGGCAACGAGCGTATGGTCAAGATGAGCGCTATCATTCGTGAAGGCGCAGGGGTTTTTCTTAAAAAGGAATTTACGACTATCGGCATAGTCATTTTGGTTATTGCCGTGTTGTTTTCTTTGTTTATTGAAAAGTTTAGCGGGCTTACCTACGTTTTAGGCGCTTTAATGAGTAGTGTGGTTTGTGTTTTAGGTATGAAGAGTGCAACTTACGCTAACGTTAGAACGGCGAACGTCGCTAAAGAAACGCTTTCTATTGGTAAAACCGTTAAGGTTGCCCTTAAAGGCGGTTCTGTAAGCGGTATTTCCGTTCAAGCATTGGGCTTACTTGGTCTTTTATTAGTCGTTTTGATTAGTGGCGTTGGTCCGCAAAATTTTAACGGCATTGAAACACTTTCGGGTACGGGTATTCAAGCCTACGAAGGCTGTGGTATTATTTTTATCGACGCTTTGCTTACTAACGCTTCTATTATGAGAATTACCGCATATTCTTTAGGTTGCTCTACCGTTGCTATGTTTAACCGTGTGGCAGGGGGTAACTTTACCAAGGCGGCGGATATTTCTGCCGATATCTTAGGTAAAATCCGTAACGACTTGCCCGAAGACGATAGCCGTGTACCCAACGTTATTGCTGACTTTATAGGCGACAACGTTAACGATATCGCAGGTAACTGTTCGGACCTTTTAGAAAGTTTCGTTGCTACTATGACGGCTTCTATCGTGGTTGCTATCGGCTTATTATCTACCACGGGTATCACGAGTGCGTTCTTTACGTCGTCATATATATTCCCGTTGGTTGTTGCAGGTGGCGGTCTATTAGGCTGTATTATTGGTTTGCTTTACGCTCAAATTAAAAAGATGGGCGACGACCCGTCTAAAGAACTTAACCTTGCAACCTACATATCTGCAGGTGTTTCAATAATCACTTGCGGGGTGGCGGCATACCTTGCTTTTAGCGGTGCTGATGCTACGCTTCTTAAAGCTTTAGGGTTTAAGGCTGGTTGGGCTTCGCCTTGGATTTGCGCAGTGCTTGGTATTATAAGCGGTGTCGCTATCGGCGCTATTACGGAATATTACACTAGTGACGCTAACAAACCTACCAAACAGATTGCTGAATACGCCGTTGAGGGCGAAGCTTTCTTAGTTACTAAGGGTGACGCCGTTGGCTCTCGTTCTTGTTTGTATCCTATAACCATAATTGCAATTTCACTCTTGGTGTCAGGCGTTCTTTGTGGTACTTACGGCATTGCAATCGCTTCACTTGGTATGCTTTCTTTCGTAGGAACTACCGTTTCAATCGACGCTTTCGGACCTATTGCCGACAATGCTGGCGGTCTTGCCGAATCTTGCCACTTAGCGCCCGAAGTTCGTGTTATTACCGATAAACTTGATTCGGTTGGTAACACCACCGCCGCTATCGGTAAAGGTTTTGCAATTGGCTCTGCTGCGTTTGCGACCGTTTCGCTTATAGTTGCATTTATAGGTAACTATGCTCAAGCAGGCATTGAAGCACCGTCATTTACAGGCTTATCTTTAATACCCGTAGTTGCGGGCTTGATTATTGGTGGTGCGCTTATTGAGTTCTTCTGTGCAATACTTACCGACAACACTATTCGTTCTGCAAAAGAACTTGCTGTCGTTGGCGACAGGCAACTTTCCGACCCCGCTATTTTAGCGGGCGAGAAAGACCCCGACTATAACGAATTAGTTCGTTTAGCAACTGCTTCTGCGTTAAAAAGAATGTTGTTCCCGTCTATCATAGCGTTAGCCGTTCCACTCGTTGGCGGTGCTATTTTCGGCGTTAACTTCGTGCTTGGTATCTTGCTTGGGGCAACCGTCGTTGCTATTCCACGTGCTATCTTTATGGGTAACTCTGGCGGTGCTTTCGACAACGCTAAAAAGTATATCGAGCAAGGCAAACTTGAAGGGCACAAGAAGGGCTCTGCTGCACACAAGGCTGCCGTTACGGGCGATACCATTGGCGACACACGTAAAGACGTCGTTGGCGTTGCACTTGATATCTTTATTAAAATGATGTCTACCGTATCTACAACCTTGTTCGTGTTGATTGCGGCGCTCAGTGCACTTATCGGCATATTATAATTTAATCAAAAATCAAAAGCGTTGGCATACTGCCAACGCTTTTGTATTTTAAAAAAAACAAATATTGATTATTATAAAGAATTTAGTCTTTTAGCATATCGTTTAACTTTTGCATAAGCGCCTCAGACGGTGTGGGTAGATTGCCAAAGGGGAAGGGCTTTTGCAGTTGGTCGTACTTTATTTGGCTAATTTTTTTAAAGGGTAAAAGTTCTACTTTGTCTACACACGTGTGTGCTTTGGCTATATCTTTAAGCTTTGATATGTTTTCAGCGTTATCGTTAAGCGTAGGAATTATTACTTGGCGCAAGGTGGTTGGTACTTTCTTTTGCTCTAAAACTTTTAGAAAGTCCATTACCGAACTTAATTTTACGCCTACGTGCTTTAGGTAATCGGTCTCGTTAGTATATTTTACGTCAAGTAAAACCCTGTCGGTTAAATCAAGCAATGCCAAAACGTCGTCGCTAACGATACTACCAGAAGTATCAAGGCAAGTGTTGATATCACGCTCTTTACAAAGCTTGAAAAGTTTTTTTACGAATTTTGCTTGCAAAAGCGGTTCGCCACCCGAAACGGTTACGCCACCGTTATTGCCAAAATACTCTTTATATTTACACACGTTATTAGCAACTTGTTCTGCAGTATACGTTTTGCCGTCGGTCATAGCCCAAGTGTCAGGGTTATGGCAACAACCACAACGCAAGTTGCAACCTTGCATAAACACCACGAATCTAACGCCCGGGCCGTCTACCGTGCCTAAACTTTGGAAGGAATGTATTCTTCCTAAATTATCGTTACAAACTTTCATGGAAGGTTCTTGAAATAACTTCTTTTTGTTGTTCACGTGATAGTTTGTTAAAGTTTACGGCGTATCCGGAAACCCTTATAGTTAGGTTGGGATATGCTTCTGGGTTTTCGTAAGCTTTCAAAAGAGTTTGGCGATTTAATACGTTAACGTTTATGTGGTGGGCGTTTTTCTTAAAATAGCCGTCTAAAATTGCTACGAGATTAGTCGTTCTTTCTGCGTCGGTCTTGCCAAGTGCGTCGGGGGTGATTGAGAAGGTGTTTGATATACCGTCACGGCAGTCGTCATAACTAATTTTTGCAACCGAGTTAAGAGATGCAAGTGCACCGTTTTCTTCACGGTTGTGCATGGGGTTTGCACCCGGTGCAAAGGGAGTAAACGCCCTTCTTCCGTCGGGTGTTGCACCCGTGTTTTTGCCGTACATTACGTTTGAAGTTATAGTAAGTACAGAAAGAGTATGCTCTGCATTGCGGTATGCGGGCGTTTTTCTAAGTTCGGTTATAACCTTGTGGGTAAGTTCTTTGGCTATTTGGTCGACACGGTCATCGTCGTTACCGAACTTGGGGAAGTCGCCCACGGTTTCAAAATCTATTACGTATCCGTTTTGGTCTTTAATAGGGGTAACGCTTGCGTATTTAATTGCCGATAGAGAGTCTGCAACGACCGAAAGCCCTGCAACGCCAAACGCCATAAATCTGCCAACAGAAGTATCGTGCAGTGCCATTTGAGTCTTTTCGTAAGCGTATTTATCGTGCATATAGTGTATGATATTCATCGTGTTAACGTATAGGCGTGATAGCCAGTTAATATAAATATCGTATCGTTTTGCAACGCTTTCGTAGTCAAGCCTATCAAGAACGGGCATTTGCGGACCTATCCTTATGTTGCTGGTAGCGTCGTAACCACCGTTAATTGCTATAAGAAGTAGTTTTGCTAAGTTACAACGTGCACCGAAGAACTGCATTTGTTTGCCTACCTTCATTGCTGAAACGCAACACGCTATAGCGTAATCGTCGCCGTAGATGGGGCGCATCAAATCGTCGTTTTCGTATTGAATTGAGTCGGTATCGCACGAAACCTTTGCACAAAATTCCTTAAAGGTTTTTGGCAAATTGTTGGACCACAAAATCGTAAGGTTTGGTTCGGGGGAAGAGCCTAACGTGTAAAGGGTGTTTAGCATACGGAAACTATTTTTTGTAACAAGCGTTCTTCCGTCTTGCCCCATACCGCCAACGGCTTCGGTTATCCACATAGGGTCGCCACCGAAAAGTTCGTTATACTCTGGCGTTCTTAAATGGCGGGCGATACGAAGTTTTATAACGAAGTCGTCAATAAGTTCTTGCGCTTGTTCTTCGCTAAGTACGCCTAATTCAAGGTCACGTTCAATATAAATATCAAAGAAGGTGCTTACTCTGCCAAGTGACATTGCTGCGCCGTTTTGCTCTTTAATTGCGCCAAGGTACGCAAAATACGTCCATTGAATTGCTTCCTTTGCGTTTTTTGCAGGCTTTGAAATATCGTAGCCGTAAGACATAGCCATATCTTTTAAGTAGCCAAGGAAGGTTATTTGTTGAAATAGTTCTTCGTCAAGGCGAATAGTGTCTACGTTAAAGTCGCCGTTAGATAGCGAAGTTTTATCCTTTTGTTTTTCTTCAATAAGCCTGTCTATACCGTAAAGTGCGACACGGCGATAATCGCCTATGATTCTGCCCCTACCGTAAGCGTCTGGAAGCCCCGTGATGACGTGGCACTTTCTTGCAAGGCGCATTTCTTCGGTATAGGCACGGAATACGCCGTCGTTATGGGTGGTGCGGAAGCGGAATTCTTTTTTAACCTTTTCGCTAAGAGTATAGCCGTAGGCTTCACACGCTTGTTTGACCATACGCATACCACCAAACGGGTTTACGCTACGTTTTAGCGGGCTATCCGTTTGCATGCCGACGATTAGTTCGTTATCTTTATCTATGTAACCTGGCTTAAAACTGGTAAGTGAAGACACGGTGTCTGTGTCAACGTCTAAAACACCGCCTTTTTTACGTTCTTCTAAAAATAGGGCGTTAACCTTATCCATAATACCGATGGTACGGTTGGTTGCTTTGGCTAAAAAGGTATCGTCGCCCGTGTAGGCGTGGTAGTTGGTTTGTATAAAGTCACGCACGTTTATTTCCTTTTGCCACGTGCCTTCTATAAAACCCTTCCAAAACTCGTGTTGCATATCATCCCTCCCTATTAGATTGCCTATGAAAAAAGGCAATCCAATTTCGTAAAAAATTGAACTGCCCAGACGGTCGGCTTATTAGCGTACACTCCCTTGCGGTTACCCGCTATATCCGTCAGTCGTGTAGCATCTTTATTATATAGCAATAAAGTCTTTGTGTCAAGTTTAAAAACGCTTAATAAAAATTTTTAAAATCTATTTTATGGTTTGGTTAGTTGCGCAACGGATGATTGTTCTGCATTGGATAGGGAAGTCGGAGGCCAAGCGGTCTTAGGAAGACAATGTCATAAATCAACTCCTTGGCTCACAGAACGACATGGCT
>JAZQKH010000059.1:0-7594 GCA_045542055.1 Christensenellaceae bacterium
TACAAAAGCTACACGAATATATTAACTATTACAACAATGAAAGAATATCTTTAAAATTGAAAATGAGTCCAGTAAAATACCGAACTCAATTCCAATATATTTAATTTAATTTTTTGTCTAAACTTTTGGGTTCACATCAAATTTTGGGTGCTTTAGTTTTTAATGATTGTTAAATTATTCGTTTGAATTATCGTTTTTAACGGCGGTGTCAATACTCTTGCCAAACACGAAAAATCTTTGATATAAAAACTCGGTAACGAAGTTTATAACCATATTGATTGCGGTAACCAAATATTCGTCCCAACCGATGCCCGTTAAGTAATGCTCTAAAAGTGTGGATAGCGGTGTAAATACGGCGTAATACAGCGCAACTTTAAGCATTGCGATAGGCACGTTTGCTGCCGACTTAAAGGTAAACTTACGGTTAAAGGTAAAATTCCAAACAACCGAAAGCACTAATGCTATAAGATAACTTAGCCAATATTTTAAGCCTGCAAGTTCGTTAAGCAGGGTAAACGCCCCAATTTGAATAATGCCTGCGCTGGTAGAAAACAAAAAGAATTTTACCCCACGCATAACTTCTGCTTTTTTAGTTTTGTCCATATAATAAACCTTTCCTTAGTAGTTTGGGCTAAGCCCTAATAGAAATATTATATAACAAATCCAAGCCCTTGTCAACATGTTTTAAAATCGTTAGAAAATTCCTAATGATTTTTTTAAAAACCCCTTGACAAACATACAAATGGGTGCTATGGTGGAATTGTAAGGAGAGGGCAATAATGAAAAAACTTTTATGTATTATTTTAAGTCTAATCTGCCTTTGCTTTTTTGTTGGATGCGACCATGACGGCGACAATAATCAAAATGGCCCAGACTATTTTATTCAGGTTGCGATACTTAACGAGCCGATTGATTCTAACGCTAATGACCAATACGTTTCGGCAGTTGATTACCATCAAGGCGCACCTGTGTACACCCTTTCTTTACAAGCAAATTACTACGTGCTACATGCAAGTCAGGTAAGCAATTATCGCCCTGGTCCCGTTGTGGGTAACGTATATTCTTTTGAAAGCGATGCTATAAGGATAGAAGAATATAAGTTAGACAATGGTGACGTAATAAACAAGTGCTATTTATACCCGTTAAAAGAGTGTGAAATGGTTAAGGTCACGGCTAAGAGTTTTGGGGCTACCCGTATTTTTTATATAACCGTGGTAGACCAGCCACAAATTTACGTTGACGCAGAAGTTTACAACAAAGTAAAAACCACCGAGCAAGATGCTTTAACTGAAAACGATAGGCTATATAATTCTTTTGTAAATCAAGGTCTAACGCTTAATTTAAGCCTTAACGAGCCGTATTACCTAGTGCGTGTGCAGTATAAAGACGATTGCGAAGCAAGTATAATAAACGTAAGTGAACTTGACTTGCAGTTTGACAGTCAAGCAATGTGTTTAGAAATAGTAGACTATATAGGCGAACGTTTTTTATTCTTAAAAGGCAACAAGGCGTGCCAAGATTCGCCCATTACAATTAGTTATCAAAACGAAAGTGGAGATACTTATACGACAACCTTTAACGTATCGTTTAATTAAAATAAAGGGGCAAGCAAAATGAAAAAAATTTTATGCGTGCTATTAAGCGTGCTAACTTTAATTTCTTTTGCGTGGGCGTTCGGTTGTAACGATACAGACCAAGACGCACCGCCGGTAAGTTCGATTGCAGGCTATTGGATAAACGTGGAAAAGGGAGATACTGAGTTGCCTACGTTGTCGCCAGTTTTGTATGGTGGCTATTATAATTTTGATATACCTGCCACTTTGTCGTTACAAGCAAACTTCTATAAGTTGCGCTTTTGGGGAACGGGTAGTAAAGGGCAGTATTCGGTATATAAAAAACCCAATCTTAAATACGATAACCAAAGCGTGAGTATTGAATCCAACCCAAACGACCCGTACACGCTTAAGTTAAAGGGGCTTAAAGAGTGCCAAGACCTTTTGATAGAGTGGTGTAACGATGACGGTAGCAAGGTCCTTAGTTATATAAGAGTTTCGTTTGAAGACGTACCCGTTACTTATTTACAAGCAAACGTATACAACCAAACGGAAACTGAAAACGTGTCTAAGTTAACCGGCAAAGACGTTATTTACACTTCAAGCACCTTGCAAAACGCCTTACCAAGCCTAAGTATGCAAGCAAACTATTATTTGGTTGAAATAGGCTTGATAGATTTTCATCAAAAGCATTTGCTTGAATACGATAGCGTAACGGCGGAATACGACCAACAAGTTTTGCAGTTTTTTGCCCACCCGTATTTAGAAAAAGGCTATTACTGTGTGGTGGCAAATGTCCCTTGCGAGAATCAGCCCATAAACCTAACGTATACCCTAAACGGAAAAACGTTTGAAACTACGCTTTACGTAAAATTCGCATAGGATTTTGGCATAGGCGTATAGTCAATAAAAACCTTCCAAACGAAAAAGCAAGTGCGAAAATGCACTTGCTTTTTTGGTACACTCGCCGAGAGTCGAACTCGGAACGGCGCCGTCGGAGGGCGCTGTTTTATCCAATTAGACTACGAGTGTAAAAATGCCGTATAAAACTATACGGCAATAATTACTAAGTTATTCTTCTTCTGCGGGTGGGTTAACGGTAACCCTAACTTGCTGAATCTTTTTAACGGTAGATTTAAGCACCACGAAGTCTAAATTAAGGTGGCTTAGTTTAGTGTTAACGTGGGGGATAAGCCCAAGTTTTTCAATAACCCAACCGCTTACGGTTACAGAGTCGAATTTATCTTCTTCGCCGTCAAGTTCAAAGAACTTAAACATATCGGCTAAGGGGCAGTTGCCGTCGATAAGGTAAACGTTTTCTGCCGAGCGTTTTATATACTCAATTTCTTCGTCGTGTTCGTCCCAAATTTCGCCAACTAATTCTTCCAAGATGTCTTCCAAGGTAACCATACCGATAGTTCCGCCGTATTCGTCAAGAACTATTGCCATATGAATTTTCTTTTTCTGCATAGTTTTAAGCAGAGCGGAAATTTTGGCGTGCTCGGTGGTGTAGTGTGCGTTTTGCAAAATTGAGTTTATATCTTTCTTGCCCGAAAGGTATAACTTAAAAAAGTCCTTTTCGTGTATAGTGCCGATAATAGTATCGATGCTATCCTTGTATACGGGTATACGGGAATAGCCTTCCTTGTCAAACTTATCTTTAATTTCTTCCATAGAAGAAGTTACGTCAACGGCAACCACGTTTACACGGGGCACTAAAATATCGCAAACTTCTAAGTCGTCAAACTCTATTACAGAGCGGATAAGGTTAGTTTCTTCTTCTTTAAGCGTGCCGTCTTCTTCGGCTTCTTCAACGACGGTCAAAATCTCGTCTTCAGTAACCACGTCGTCGGCTTGAAGACGGAATATTTTGCTTATAAGCCATTGCCAACCGCTAAATATTTTATTAAAGATAAAGAACACGTAATAAAAAAACATCAATAGCGGGTAAACTGCCATTGCAAATTTTTCAGGACGGGCCTTGGCAATAAGTTTAGGCGTTATTTCGCCAAAAATCAATACTGCAACGGTGGTAACTACGGTTGAAATTACTTCCGCATTAGCACCATTTCGCAAAATCATGCCAAAAAACACGGTTGCGAGCGTTGCCGAAGTAATGTTTACTATGTTATTGCCGATAAGTATGGTGGTTATAAGTGAGTCAAACTTATCTTCGGCAAGATTTAATACTAGTTTTGCCCTTTTATTGCCGTTTGTGGCAAGTGTGCGAAGCTTAATCTTGTTTGAACAAGAAAAAGCAGTTTCGGTTGCTGAAAAGAAACCGGAAAGTAGTAATAAACATATAAGTGCTATCAGTAAAGGGACCGAGCCGTCAGGCATATATTCCTCCAAAACTATTGCGTTTTGCAATATTCATTAATATATATATTACAATAATAGTCAAAATAAAGCAAGTGTTTTGTGATAAATGGGGAGTAATACCTCTTTTTTAACATAATCGTTTGATATTTAGTCGCAACTGTGTTAATATATGTGCAGGAGAAAAATTATGGCAAAAACCGTTGTAGTGGGTATGAGCGGTGGTGTAGACAGTTCCGTTGCTGCCCTTTTATTAAAAGAACAAGGTTATAACGTTATCGGTCTTTTTATGAACAATTGGGAAGAAAAGGACGAATGTGGCGTTTGTACAGGCGAAGAAGACTTTGCCGACGTCCGTCGTGTGGCGGGTGCTATTGGCATACCCTACTATTCGGTAAACTTTGCAAAAGAGTATTACGATAAGGTTTTTACCTACTTTCTTACCGAATACGAAAAGGGTAGAACGCCTAACCCTGACGTTTTGTGCAATCGTGAAATAAAGTTTAAGGAGTTCAAGCAGTTTGCAAAGGAACTTGGCGCAGACTATGTTGCTACCGGGCATTACTGCGATATTTTACACGATGGCGACACCCATTACTTATTAAAGGCAAAAGACCAAGGCAAAGACCAAACTTACTTTTTGAATCAACTTTCTCAATCACAACTTGAAGACGTTTTGTTCCCGCTTGGCAAAATGGATAAATCGGAAGTTCGTGCCATTGCTGAAAAATACAATCTTGCAACGGCAACAAAAAAGGATTCTACGGGCATTTGCTTTATTGGTGAGCGCAACTTCCGTAAGTTCTTGCAAAATTACATACCCAACCAGCGTGGCGAAATGCGTACTTACGACGGAAAGGTTATTGGCGAACACTTGGGGCTTATGTATTACACGATAGGTCAACGCAAGGGGCTAAATATTGGCGGTCAAAAGGGCGACGACGGTGGCAGATGGTTCGTTATTGAAAAGGACCTTAAAAACAATATATTATACGTGGCGCACGGTGGCGAAGAACGTTTATATAGTGACGGGCTTGTTTGTAGCAATATAAATTGGATACCGTCTAAACCAAATCAAACAGAGTTTAATTGCACGGCAAAATTTCGTTATCGCCAGCCCGAACAAGAGTGTAAGGTCGTTCTTGATGGCAAGGGTGGGGCTATCGTTGAGTTTAAGGAAAAGCAACGTGCTATCACAGAAGGGCAGTTTGCGGTTTTCTACGACGGCAATAAATGTATCGGTGGCGGTGTGATAGAACAGGCAATTTTTAAAAAATAATTATAAAAGGCTATTGACAAAAGCGCTTTTTAATGGTAAACTACCGACTATATAAAAGGTGGATATACAAATGTTACTTATTGAAAATTTTAAGGTGTACGGCTGGAATATTCTTGAGTGGATTTTAAGAATAGTAATTGCGACTATTTGCGGTGCCGCAATCGGTTTTGAAAGAAGCAAAAGATTTAAGGAAGCCGGTATTAGAACGCATAGCGTCGTTGCATTGGCTTCGGCTGTATTTATGATTATTTCTAAATACGCTTTTATTGACGTTGCGGGTGGACTTTTCGGTGCTAAAGACGCAGACCCATCAAGAATAGCGTCCACAATCGTTACGGGCGTAGGCTTCTTGGGTGCGGGTGCAATTTTTAGAACTACGGGCAACTACATAAAAGGCTTAACCACTGCTGCGGGCATATTTGCAACTGCCGCCGTTGGCATGGCTGTTGGCTCTGGTTTATATGTTATAGGTGTTTTTGCCACTCTCTTGATTTTGCTCGTGCATTTCTTGATGCACAGGGTAAGGCTTGGTAGGGACAAGGCGGTTTTCTGCGAACTTAGTTTTAAATCTAAAAGTGGAAGCGATTCGTACAATACAATTTTACAGTTTGCTAAGGATAACAACGTTTTGCTTGATGAAGAAGAATGCGTTAAAGAAGAAAACTCTACTACGCTCTATTCTTTTAAGGCAAAGTTCTTTGGTGAGAATAGCGAACAAACTATTAAAGCTATGGAAGAACTTTTCGTCAAAGAAGAATTGCTCTCATATAGCATAAAAAGGGTTTAGTGTCTAAACATTATATATAATATATATATTAATCGAAAGTCTTGCATCAAATTAAACAAAACAGCATACTATAAATAACGCACCAAAAAACGGGTGCGTTTTTAATTACAAAAGGTCAATTAAAAACTTTTTAAACTTTTTTAAAAAAATTGTAAAAAATGCTTGACTTAAATATTCTTTTAGTATATAATCACAATTACTCACTTGAAAACAAGTGATTATCAATAGGCAATATCGTTAGATATTTTCTTGCGATTTAAGTAATGGCAAAAAACAAAATATAGTGGCTGAGGTAAACCAAAACACAATATTTTGTGGGCTGAAAAAAAGATTAAAAAAATTTAAAAAAATCTTTAAAAACCCTTGAAAATTGCTTGACTTAACATTTTGCTTATGATATTATATGTAGGCTGTCGCAAGAACGACGGCAAGCGTCAACCGATGTTGACGGGAGTTGTTTAAAAATTGAATAGAAGGAAATTAGACGAAATAATAGTTATTTTGAAAGTTTCTGTCAAAATCTTTGAAGTATGAAATATGTACTTTAAAACAGTCATTTATGACACATTTTTTTAACGCTAAAATATGCGAAATCGTTAGAGCAGTTGAATCGTAAGATTCGGCTTTAAATAATTAAACTTAAGAGTTTGATTCTGGCTCAGGACGAACGCTGGCGGTGTGCTTAATACATGCAAGTCGAGCGGAGTTAAAGGGGCTTGCTCCTTTAACTTAGCGGCGGACGGGTGAGTAACGCGTGAGCAACCTGCCTATATCTGGGGAACAACAGTTGGAAACGACTGCTAATACCGCATAAGACCACAGTGGGGCATCCCACAGGGGTAAAAGATTTTATCGGATATAGATGGGCTCGCGTGCCATTAGATAGTTGGTGGTGTAACGGACCACCAAGTCGACGATGGCTAGCCGACCTGAGAGGGTGATCGGCCACATTGGAACTGAGATACGGTCCAGACTCCTACGGGAGGCAGCAGTAGGGAATATTGGGCAATGGGCGCAAGCCTGACCCAGCAACACCGCGTGAATGATGAAGGTCTTCGGATTGTAAAGTTCTGTGATGGGGGACGAAGAAAGTGACGGTACCCCAATAGCAAGCTCCGGCTAACTACGTGCCAGCAGCCGCGGTAATACGTAGGGAGCAAGCGTTGTCCGGAATGACTGGGCGTAAAGGGTACGTAGGTGGCTATTCAAGTTAGTGGTGAAATTCCGGGGCTCAACTCCGGCGCTACCACTAAGACTGTTTAGCTTGAGTGCAGGAGGGGTAAGTGGAATTCCTAGTGTAGCGGTGGAATGCGTAGATATTAGGAGGAACACCAGTGGCGAAGGCGACTTACTGGACTGTAACTGACACTGAAGTACGAAAGCGTGGGGAGCAAACAGGATTAGATACCCTGGTAGTCCACGCCGTAAACGATGAATACTAGTTGTGGGAGGTATAAGTCGGAGGCCAAGCGGTCTTAGGAAGACAATGTCATAAATCAACTCCTTGGCTCACAGAACGACATGGCTACGATCCGACTTCCCCAGGCGGAATACTTATTGCGTTTGCGTCGACACAGACGGAGTCAATACCGCCTACATCTAGTATTCATCGTTTACGGCGTGGACTACCAGGGTATCTAATCCTGTTTGCTCCCC
>JAZQKH010000060.1:0-3073 GCA_045542055.1 Christensenellaceae bacterium
TTCACACGGTGAAGGTGGAGCCACAGTAAACGGTGTTTATTCGCACGGCGAAGGCGGTGCAGTTGTAAATGGTGATTTTGCCCACGGTGAAGGTGATGGTACTGAAGCTGACGGATATGCAGCACACGCACAAGGTCAAAACACAAAAGCAAAAGGACAGGCCTCTCACGCAGGTGGAGAGCGAAGTGAAGCAAACCATCGTTGTTCTGACGCTGTTGGCTATTACCTACAAACAGGTGCACATTTCCAAGCAGTTCGAGGAAAATACAACAAAATTTCCGAAGATGCCTTATTTATCGTTGGTAATGGCACTTCGGGAAATGACAGAAAAAATGCTTTTGAAGTTAAAGCGGATGGCAGTGCAATACTGCAAAAACAGGGTACAACTGATAATTCGGTGGTAATTAAGTCTTATGTAGACAATGCATTTGATATATACGACCAAAGCAAACAAAAAAACTATGAGTTAATAGCCACCATAAAGGTAGCACCTGACGAAAACGGCAACCTTCCTACAAGTATAATTTTTACGCAAGATAGCAATGGCAACCCATTTGAGATAACAGATTTTTATTGCAAAGTATATGCAGGAATATCGGGGGTTTCTTCACCCAAAATACAAATAACCGCAAATAATTATATGCTAATTTCTAATATGAGTGCGTCATTTACAGACGGATTGCGACATTGGTATTCTAGGTTTACTTCTTACGGCGAAAATAACGGTGGTATGTTTTCAGCCCCAAACGGAACAATGGGTTCCGCATTCCCTAATGCAAATGTAGGTAATGGTATAAATCTTGCAACGCCTATAACCTCTACGTTGAATGGAATGTCCAAAATTGCAATAAATGTATTTTCAAGCGGTGGAAAATGGATAGAAAATAGTGAATTTCAGTTATACGGGGTGAGAAAATGAGAGTTTTAGAAAATGGCATATATAGAGATATGACCAAAGAAGAGTTGGCTCAACTTGAAAATTCAAAGCCCACATATCAAGAACGAGTTGTCAGTCGAATAAGAGAAAAATACTCAGTTGACGACGAGTTGGCTATATTGAGGCAAAGGGACACAAAACCCGAGGAATTTAACGAATATAACGCTTTTGTTGAGCAAATAAAGGCAGAGGAAAGGACGTTGTAACCAATGCAGTTAACAAACATTGTTACCCTTATTGGCGAAATCGGTGTATTAATTGGTGTGATAGTCCCCGTAATTATGCAGATAAAGAAAATATCCAACGGGACAAAGTGTCAATTACGGAGTGAGATGTTACGTATTTATTATCACAACCGAGAAACACAATTAATACGGCAATACGAGTATGAAAATTTTGTGTTTTTGTACGAGGCGTACAAAGCTCTAAAGGGTAACTCATTTATCGACAAAATTTATACCGAGGTTAAGACTTGGGAAATTATAACATAAAAAGGAGCGGCTAAAATGAAAGAAAGATTAACAAAATTGTTGACCGTAAAATCTATTATAACTATTTTATTAACTATAGTTGTAGTTATCCTTACTTTAAAAGGGCAGTTTAATATTGAGGATATTTACTTAATGATAGTTGCGTTTTATTTCGGCACACAGGCAAAGAAAGAATAAGGAGGCGCTATTATGTTTAAAATAGTATTAGACGCTGGACACGGCGTTAACACTTTAGGTAAAAGGTGTTTAAAATCTATCGACCCAAAACAGACAAGAGAGTGGACGCTTAACGCTCGAATATGCGACAAGGTACAAAATTACTTGAAAGCATACGAGGGTTACCAGCTCTTACGTGTTGACGATACCACAGGCAAAAAGGACGTAGCGTTATACACACGTGTTACTAACGCTAATAAATTTGGTGCTGACTTTTACTTATCTATTCACCATAACGCTGGTATTAAAGGCGGTAAAGGTGGCGGTGTAGTAGCGTTTACATATACCAACGTGGGCGCAGACACTAAAGACTGGCAGAGTAAACTTTATAACGCTATAGTTAACGCTACGGGGCTTAAAGGCAACAGAGCGGTACCGTTAAGTACAGCCAGTTTTTATGTATTACGTAAGACCAAAATGCCCGCCGTATTGTTAGAATGTGGCTTTATGGACTCTACCGTAGACACACCTATTATACTTACCGACGCTTTCGCCGATAAAGTGGCTAAGGCTATTGTAGACGTTATCGTTAAAAATGGCGGTCTTACCAAAAAAGTAGTACAGCCCGCACAACCAGAGCCACAAAAAGAGAAAACATCAGTAATATATCAAGTGTGGGACGACGTGCGTAATGCTTGGTTACCTAACGTAACTGATTTAACCGACTATGCGGGCATATACAGTCACGACGTTTGTTGTGTGTTGGCGAATCTAACAAAGGGCAATATTTTTTATAAGGTACACACAAAAGGCGGTAAGTGGCTTCCAGAGGTTAAAAACCGTGGCGACTATGCGGGCATATATAACAAACCCATTGACGCTATTATGCTACGCACCGACACGGGTAAAACAATACACTACGCCGTTCATTTGCGAAAGAAAAATAAATGGCTACCGTTTGTAACTGGTTACAACACCAAAGACAGTAATAACGGTTACGCTGGTATTATCGGTCAAGAAATTGACGCTATTAAAATCTATATAGATTAGCAGTGCGAAATTTAAGACGTGTGGGGTTTAAATTGTTTTCTTATGTAAGCTATAAGGTAAACAAAACAGACCACACAAACTAAAACACCGCATAAATTAAGAGGGATAAGGCAATACGCTTTATCCCTCTTTTTTTGTTTATAAAACTCTTGACAAATACGTATTCAAGGCGTATAATAGTATATGTAAACAGGAGGTGGCAAAAACGAAACGCACGGACTTAATAAAAAAGTTAGAGAAAAACGGTTGGTATCTAAAACGAAACGGAGGGGGGTCACGACTTATACACAAACGGCGAACAAACCGAAACTATACCACGCCACCGTGAAATTAACGAAATGTTAGCAAAGGCAATAATTAAGAGGCGGGGGTTGAAATAATACCCTCACGCCTACTTATAATATAATATATAATCATTTTAGGAGGTAAACTATGAAAA
>JAZQKH010000061.1:0-20847 GCA_045542055.1 Christensenellaceae bacterium
ATGGCTACGATCCGACTTAGCATCCACCGTCTACGTGTTGATTGCCGTCTTCTATGTAAGATTCTATCATCAAGCCTTTTACCAACCTAAATATATCTTTAGAGTGCCTTGTGCTATGCAAAATTTCTTTAGAAATTCTTATTTGTTCTAAATACTGCTTATTTGAGTTAGAGTGGTTAGTATCAACTACTACACCCGGATTTGATAGCCCACTTGCCGAATATAGTTCGTAAAGCCTACAAAGGTCTTCGTAGTGGTAGTTAGAAATAGACTGACCGTTTTTATCAACCGAGCCACGAAGCACGGCGTGTGCTAGGGGGTTACCCTTGCTTTCAACTTCCCAACCACCGTAACCGAAAACGTGACTGCTTTGCGCCGCCTTAATAGAGTTAATCATAACGTTTAGGTCGCCGGAAGTTGGGTTTTTCATACCGACGGGAAGGTCTAAACCACTTGCGGTTAGGCGATGTTGTTGGTTTTCAACGCTTCTTGCACCAACGGCAACGTACGATAAAACGTCTGCTAAGTATCGGTGGTTTTCGGGATAAAGCATTTCGTCTGCACCAGAAAAGCCCGTTTCTTCAAGTGCCTTTATATGCAAACGCCTAATACTCATAACGCCTTTAATAAGGTCGGGCGAAGCGTTGGGGTCGGCTTGGTGAAGCATACCCTTATATCCCGCACCCGTAGTACGTGGCTTGTTGGTATATATTCTTGGAATAATTACTATTTTATCACTAACCTTGTCTTGAACCTTGCGAAGTCTTGAAATATAGTCCAAAACAGCGTCTTCTCTGTCGGCTGAGCAAGGGCCTATAACTAATATAAGTTTGTCGCTTTCCCCCGAAAAAACTGCTCTAATTTCTTTATCGTTCTTTTCCTTTTGCTTTACCAAGTCGTCGGAAATAGGATACATATTTATAATATCTTGCGGGGCGAAAAGTTTACGCCTAAATTCCATATTCATAATTACTGCCATCCTTAAAATGTTTATTAAACTACTATTTATTTTTATCAAATTTGATACGGTTTTGAGTGGACTTTTTCATCATTTGACGCATGCCGTCAATATCGCCGTTCGCAATGTACGCTCTAAGCGTATCAAGGGTTGTTGAAAACTTGTCTATTTGCTTTACCAGCGTGTCCTTGTTAAGTGAAAATAATTCTGCCCACATTTTATCGTTTATCTTAGCAATTCGTGTTAAATCCCTAAACGAGTCACCCGTAAATGACGCTAAATCATCAGAGTCGTCACAACACATAAGCGATATTGCAAGGCAATGCGCAAGTTGAGATAAAAAACCTATTATCTCATCGTGGCGTTCTGGCGAAAGTTCTGAAACCCTGCCAAAACCCATTTGTTTTGCCAAATCTTTGCAAAAATCTATTGCTTCTTGGCTATTTTTATCGGTGGGCGTTACTATATAATTTGCGCCGTAAAAAACTTCCCTAGAAGCGTTTTGAACACCGCTACTTTCCTTACCAGCCATGGGGTGTGCACCTATAAACTGCAAGTCAGACCTAAGTGTGTTTTGCACGTCGTACACAACCGCTTGTTTAACGCCGGTAACGTCAGTTAAAATTGCACCTTGCTTTATATAAGATTGATAGTCTTTTATCCACTGAACGAAGGTTTTTGGGTAAAGAGCAAAAATTATAACGTCAAACTTTTCCACGTAGTCTTTTTCTACAATCGTTTTGCCGTGTGCTATTACACCCTTTTTTAAAGCAAATTCTATTGATTTGGCGTCGGTATCGATTGCGCCGACTTCATACCCTAAATGGGTAAGGCTATCAGCGTAACTTCCGCCGATTAATCCTAAGCCAACTATTAATATTTTTTTATCCTTCATAAGTTACCTTTACCCCTAAATTTTCAAGTACTTCAAAGAAATCGGGATAGCTTTTATTTATCGCCTCTGCATGGTCAATTATCCCACCCGTAAGCGTACACAGTACCGACAAAGCCATAACTATTCGGTGGTCGTTATGACCGCAAAGTGTTTGCATGGGTGCTTGCAACTTGGACGGCAAAACGGTACAGTCGTTATCGTTAACAACTACTTTGATGCCAAACTTAGCAAGCTCTAATTGCATTGCTTTTGCTCTATCGCTTTCTTTTATAGCAAGCCTTTTAGTACCTGTAAAATTAGCACCGTTAAACGCACTTGCAACTGAAAATAGCACGGGCGCTAAGTCGGGGCAGTCGGATAGGTCGATAGGACTATCGTTTGTGCTAAAGTTTTTTACCCTTTCTAAAAGGTCAACACACACGGCGTCGCCTTGCACGGTGTCATAATTTAAGCCGTTAATTTCGACGTTATGCCCCAAAGTTTTTAGGGCGTATAAAAAGGCTGCGTTAGACCAGTCGCCTTCAACCGTCACGTTTTGCGCCTTATACCTTTGTTTGCCAGGTATTTTATAAACACCTTCGGCAACTTGCTGTATTTTAATGCCAAAAAGTGAAAGCACTTGCAAAGTGATATTGATATAACTTTGACTTTCAATAGGCCTTGTTACCGTTAGGGTACTATCAGTATCGCATAGCGGAAGCGCAAACAATAGCCCCGTTATAAACTGACTGCTAACGTTGCCCGCTATCGTGT
Organism: Christensenellaceae bacterium; assembly: GCA_045542055.1. Classification (GTDB taxonomy): domain Bacteria; phylum Bacillota; class Clostridia; order Christensenellales; family Borkfalkiaceae; genus UBA1259. The sequence continues at coordinate 2,607 of JAZQKH010000061.1, forward strand.
AATTACCACCTTGCAACTTACCGTCAATCGTTATACTGTTTTTGTTTATCGTAAACTTTATGCCTTGACTTTCAAAAAGGTTTTTGTAAATATCAACCCCACGGGAAATCAACTTTTCAGTGCCGTAAAAAGTGCCACTGCCAAGCAAAACTGAAGCTATTGGAATAAAAAAACGTAGTGTGCTACCACTTTCCTTGCAGTTAAACTCACCGCTCGACCCAATCTTATTACCTGAAAAAATAACGGTGTCGCCTTGCTTATCTATGCCTATGCCTAAACCTTTTAAGCAGTTAAGTGTTGCAAGCATATCTTGGCTTTCTATAACGCCTTCAACGTTACACCCTTTACCAGATAGCGCACAACCTATAAGTAATCTGTGGGCAAAACTTTTTGACGGTGGTGCTTTCACCTTACCTGTCGCCTTGCCCTTAAATATTCTTACTTTCATTTTAGTTTTCCATTAAAAAGTCAATTGCACGCAAATATCCGTCGAAGCCCAAGCCCGTTATAGTCTTTTTTGCAACGAGTTTTACGAAGCTTATTTTGCGGAAGTCTTCACGGCTATCAACGTCGGTTAAATGCACCTCTATAGTGGGAATTTGAACGGCTTTTAATGCGTCCAAAATAGCCACGCTGGTGTGCGTATAAGCACCGGGATTGATGATTATGCCGTCTATCTTGTCAAAGTACGCTTGCTGAATTGCCGTAACCAACTCGCCTTCACAGTTGGATTGATAAAAAGACGCTTCCACGCCTTTACTTACAGCGTAGTCTTTTACGGTATCTATTAAGTTTTGATAGGTTTTAGCCCCGTAAAGTTCTGGCTCTCTTATCCCCAGCATATTAAGATTTGGTCCGTTAATTACTAAAATTTTCATTTTACAGCTCCTTGATAATTTGCTCTGCTACCTGCCGTGCACTATTGGAAGCGTCTATCACGACGTCGGCACACGCTAAATATATGGGTCTACGCTGTGCGTACATCTTTTTTAATTTATCTTCATCCGAAGAAAGCGGTCTGTCGTCGGTAGCCAAAAGGTTTTCAAGCGGTCTATCTATAAAAAAGACCTTTCCATTACGTTTTAGAGCCAAAACGTTACTTTCTTTTAGCACTGCACCGCCACCCGTAGATATGATTACGCCACTTTTTAGACTAACGCTTTCTACGGCTAAACTTTCTTGCTCCCTAAAACAGCTTTCACCTTGGGTTGCAAAAATTTCAGGTATAGGTTTGTTGCAATTATTAACTATAAGTTCATCCGTATCAAAAACTAACCTATTAAGTTCTTGGGCTAAAATATTGCCGACGGTAGTTTTACCACAAGACGGCATACCTACAAGCACGATATTACGCTTGCTATTAAGTATTTTCCTATACACACCATCTATAAGTTTTTTATCGACATGCTTATTAAAGAAATACCCATAAGCGTAAACGGCTTGGGCAACGAGCATATAAAGACCGCCCGTTGTGGGAACGTTAAGCTTTTTTGCTTGAAGCACAAGGTTGGTTTGTATGGGATTATAAACGACGTCAATAACGCCTTGTAAATCTTTAAATCTTTCAAGTTCTACTGCCAAAGCGTTGACGTTTGGATACATACCGACGGGGGTCGTGTTGATAATAAAGTGGGCGTCCGTGTGATGATTATAAAGTTCATCGTACGTTATATCACCCTTGCCTTTCTGCCTTGATACCCTATAAATACTTTTTGCACCGTTATTTTTAACTACGCTTTTTACCGTTTTGCTTGTTCCACCCGTGCCTAAAATAATTACCTTTTTATCCTTCATTTTAAGCGAAAGGTTATCTATTAAACACTGTACGCCAAGGCAATCGGTATTATATCCGCAAAGTTTACCGTTTGAGTTTACCACCGTGTTTACTGCACCTATCTCTAAGGCAAGTGGGTCAACGTAGTCAAGAAGCGGTATTACGCTTTGCTTATACGGTATAGTTACGTTTAGCCCCTTAAAGTTTTTACCTAAAATAAATTCGGTTAAATTATCTGGGGCAATCTCTTTTAAGGCGTATTCATAATCGCCTATCAGAGCGTGCACTTCCTTTGAAAAACTGTGCGAAAGTTTTTCGCCAATTAAACCGTATTGCATACTAAAAACCCTTTGTTAAAAAATCCGTGCCGTACCTTGAAGCAAGCAAGTCGCATATAACGATTGCCGTAACGCTATCAATCACGGGGCAAATACGCCTTATGATTGCAGGGTCGTGTCTGCCTAAAATATTAAGCTCGGCGTTTTCACCCGTTATAAAATTTATGGTTTTTTGTTGTTGCGCTATAGACGGCGTGGGCTTAACTGCACAGTTAAACACAACCGGCATACCGTTAGTTATTCCGCCGTTAATACCACCGTTATTGTTGGTTTTGGTATTTACCTTGCCGTCTTCTATAAATAAGGCGTCGTTACACTCACTCGCCCTTTTATTTGCAAAGCCGAATCCTAAACCAAACTCTATACCCTTTACGCCACCGATGGAAAAAACTGCGTGCGAAAGCATACTTTCAACGCTATCAAACCACGGTTCACCAACACCGGCAGGCAGTCCGTAAACTGCCGTTTGAGTAACACCGCCAACGCTATCAAGCGAATTTTTAGCGGTTAATATTTGGTCTATCATCGGTTGCTTCTTATCGTCGTCTAAAATAGGAAAGTCTTTATTTGCTAGACTTTGTATATCGCTACTTACGTCGCCAAAAGCCCTGTCGCATACACCCGCACAGTTTAAAATGTGCGTACCTACCGTTATGCCGAGTTTTTTGAGCGCACTAATTAATATTGCGCCAACGGCAACGAGCGGTGCAGTTATTCTTCCCGAAAAATGCCCGCCACCACGATAATCTTCAAAGCCGTGGTATTTGCAATACGCAGTATAGTCTGCGTGTGAAGGGCGTGCCAAGCCATACGTCTTTTTATAGTCGCCACTCTTGGTGTCTTCATTAGGTATTACTATACATAAAGGCGTGCCTGTGGTTTTATTCTCAAAAACACCACTTACTATTTGAAATTTATCTTGTTCACGCCTTGCGGTATCTATCGCACTGCTTGGTCTACGCTTTGCAAGGCAGTCGGCAATAAACCCCGTATCTATTTCAATACCAGGGGTCAAGCCGTCGACTACTGCGCCTATCATAGCGCCGTGGCTTTCGCCAAATAGCGTTACCGTTAAATTAGTGCCTAAAGTGTTTTTCATGCAAATTTCTCCGTCAATTTATCAATGTCTTTTGCCGTTAAGTTCACAAACTTAAACTCGCCAAGCGTTTGCACGTATACTGCAACCACGTGGTTATCAACAGCCTTTTTGTCGTGCCAAATGAAGTTGCTTAGTACTTCGGGATTTGCTTTTGCCGTAGTGGGAAGGTCAAACTTTTCAAGCAAGGCCTTAATTCTATCAGCCACTTGCTCTGAACAAAGGCTAAGCATGCCTATACCCACGCACTCACCGTGATAGAGCGTGCCGTCGAAAAAACTTTCAATAGCGTGACCAACGGTGTGTCCAAAATTAAGAACACGCCTTAAACCCGCTTCTTTAACGTCCTTTTCAACCACTTGCTTTTTAATATTTAAAGAGCCCGCAATAATGGTTTCAGCATCCTTAAGTATATCTAAAGAATTTTCAATGGTTTCAAAAAGCTTAGCATCACACGTTGCAGCCATTTTAATAGATTCTACTAAACCGGTATACAAAAGCCTTTCGGGAAGTGTCTTTAGCACGCTTGGGTCAATAAATACCGCTTTGGGTTGATAAAAAGTACCTACGCAGTTTTTTACGCCGTTCATATCGATTGCGACCTTACCGCCAATAGACGAGTCCACTTGCGACAAGAAGGTTGTGGGAACGTTATAAAAATCAACGCCACGCATATAGGTTGAGGCAACGAAGCCCGATAGGTCGCCAACGACACCGCCACCTACTGCTATAACCCTATCTTTACGGGTAAAGCCGTTGTCTAACATAAACTTCAAAAGGTCTAAATAATTTTTAGAGTTTTTGCTTGCTTCACCCTGTTTGATGATGTACACGAAAGGATTAGCAAAGTTAGTGCTAACCGTCTGTGCATAACTGCTTGGCACACCCGAATCGGTTACTATAAGCGTTTTACCGCCCCTTGGCACGTATTTGCTTAATTGACCAAGCAAGCCCGATTCAATTATTATGTTGTACGATTCGTTTTGTAAATTGATAGGTATAATCATTTTTCACCCTTAAAAATTTTTATCTATATGTTCCAACGAGTTTAAGCCTTGAACATACTGCGTTTAGTTCTTGAAGCATTTCTTTACCTTCGGTAGTATTAACGTTGCCTTCGGCTTCTATAAAGAAATAATAACTCCAAATAAGCTCTTTCATCGGCCTACTCTTTAGGTTTCGCATATTAAAGTTGTGCGCACCGATTATGTTAAGCGTTTGTGCCAATGCACCCGCTTCGTTTTTGGTGGTAAAAAGAAGTATAAAGTGTTCGTTGCCCGTTCTTTCGTTAGGTGCGAACATATTTTGTTCCCTTGAAAAAACTGCAAATCTGGTAGTATTATTTTTTGCAGAGTTTACGCTTGAAGCCAAAATTTCTAAACCGTATAAACTTGCCGTTTCTTCAGAAGCTATTGCAGCGATAGTTAAATCGTCTTGCTCGCTTACGTACTTTGCGGCAACCGCCGTGTTGGAATACGCTTCCACTTCAAAGCCGTGACTTTTAATAAATTCTTGGCATTGGTCAAGTGCTTGTTGATGAGATATTACCTTTTTGATATCTTCAAGTTTAGCGCCCTTTTTAGCAACTACGTTTTGAACTACGTCTAAATTAACCACTTGGTTAATGTATAGCGTGCCTGAAAAAGCCAAATCCATAACCACGCCTACGTCACCCGCAAAACTGTTTTCAATAGGAAGCACGGCTACGTCGTAAACGCCCTGCTCTACACCACGATAGGCCTTTTCAAAATCATTGCACGCAACGTATTCAGCGTGTGGAAACGCCTTCTTTGCAGCCATCATACCGAAAGCACCTTCCACACCGCCAAACACAACCTTCATTCCGTTGTTAAGACGGTTTTGATAGTCCTTACTGATGCGCATAACGTTTGTTAAAAAGTCGGTATAATACCCTGCGTATACAGGGTTTTTAATTTGCTTTGCACTTTCTAAAAGATGGCTATTTTCACGCTCTTTATCAAAGACGGGTAGTCCACGCTCTTTTTTATATTTTGCAACGTCCTCGCAAACTTGAAGTCTTTGCTCGAAAAGTTCTGCCATTTGCTTGTCTATTTGATTGATTTTTTGCCTACTGTTTTGAATGTTTTCCATATACTACCTCATTATAATATATATTCTAATACTTTAAAAGGCAAATGTCAACGCTTGGCAAAATTTTTTGAGCGTTTTAATAATTAAAATATACTTTTTTTGAGTTGGGCTTGAAAATTATTTTTTAATATGATATCATATTAAAAGACAAATACACAAAGGAGACTTTTTTATGTTTAACGTAAACTCGCCGATTATATTCGTGCTTGTTGCCGTTATTATATTGGTAGTTATGGCACAAGCCGTATTCTTCCTTATAAGAGCGCTAAAACAAGCTAAAAAAATCGGCATTAACAAGGAAAAAGTTAAAAAGACCATTATTAACGCCACAATCTTTACTATTGCACCTGCAATAGCGATAGTAGTTAGCGTTATTACCCTTTCGCAAAGTTTGGGCGTTGCTTTGCCGTGGTTAAGGCTATCGGTAGTAGGCTCGCTCTCTTACGAAACTATTGCCGCTCAAAACGCATTAAGTGGTATGGGCTCTAAACTTGGCGAAACAATCTCTAACGCAAACACCTACGTTACAGTTACTTTCGTTATGACTATTTCTATAATGGCGGGTGTTTTGCTTTCACCCATCATTGGCAAGAAGCTTCAAAAAGGACTTATTTCTTTAGACAAAAAAGATAAAGCTTGGAGTGAAATCTTCCAAAACTCGCTTTTTATCGGTATGATTGCCGCTTTCTTGGGCTTTGTTTTCTGTGATTTCTCAACCATATTTAACGGCGACGCTTCAGGTTTAATACCCGTTTTGGTTATGGCTTGCTCTGCAATAGTAATGCTTTTATGCGGTTTACTTGTTAAACTTACCAAGCTTAGATTTATAAGCGATTACGCTTTGCCCGTTAGCATTATAGTTGGTATGCTTATGGCTATTCCGATTACCAACTGGTTAGGTTAAGGGGGTGCTTGATATGAAAAAACCGCAAACATATTTGGACCAAGTACATAGAGACGGTAAAATTTGGAACTTTACTATGGCGGGCGTATTCCTTGCCTTTCCTATTTTATTATGTATTATTTTTAGAACGCTTCCCAACTGGGAAGGGCTTTTGAAGGGCTTAATAGCAACCTTGCCTATGTATTGGGCTGTTGGTATTATCGAAGTTGTTACCTATTTCCCAATGATGGGTGCTGGTTCAAGTTACCTATCGTTCGTTACGGGCAACATTTCTAACCTTAAACTTCCCTGCGCTTTAGACGCTATGGAAAAGGCTAACGTTAAGCCTAACACCGAAGAAGGCGAAATCATCTCTACTATTTCAACGGCTGTTTCTTCAATAGTTACAACGCTTATTATCATACTCGGTGTTATACTTATTATTCCGCTTACCCCAATTCTATCAAGCCCTGAACTTCAACCTGCATTCGACCAAATCCTTCCTGCACTATTCGGTGGTCTTGGCGTTGTGTTCGTAAGCAAAAATTGGAAGATTTCTATTGCCCCCATCGTTTTAATGCTTATACTTTTTATTTTCGTTCCTGCATTAAATTCGGGCACGGTTGGTATAATGGTACCCGTGTCGGCACTGTTTACTTTGGGCGTTTCAAGAATTCTTTACAAGAAAGGCTTGCTCACCGATAGTGCTGACAAGCCCAAGGCTAAAGCCCCCGCTAAAAAGACGGTTGTTACCGAAGTTAAAGAAGGCGACGTTAGTCCAATTATAGCGTATTCACTTCTTGGCGGTCTTTTGGCAATAATCATCATTATAGGCTTAGTATCTATACTTTAGTTTTAGGACGTGAATTATGGAGTGGTATCATTACCTTTTAATAGGGATTGGCGCACTGCTAATACTGCTTATTAGCGTACTTTTGATTAGAACTGCGTGCTTTAAGCCCAAAAAAGAAAAAACTTTAGATATTGAAAAAATTGAATTTGATAAAGACGGTGCAGTAAGTTGTTTACAAGAGCTTATTCGTTGCAAAACTATATCTTACGACGACCCACGCCTTGAAGACGACGCCGAGTTTGAAAAACTTATAAACCTACTACCCACCCTTTATCCCAACGTTTTGCAAAACTGCGAATTGAAGCGTTTTGACGGAAGGGCACTGTTGTTTAGGTGGAAAGGCAAGTCCGACGCAGACCCCGTGGTGTTAATGTCACATTACGACGTGGTTTCAGTAGTAGAAGAAAATTGGTCCAAGCCACCCTTTGACGGCGTTATAGAAAACGGCGAACTTTGGGGACGTGGCGTGGTTGACACCAAGGCAACCTTTAACGCCGTAATGTACTCGATAAATATGCTAATTGGTCAAGGCTTTATCCCCCAAAACGACGTTTATATGGCGTTCTCTGGCGGGGAAGAAGTAAACGGGCCGGGCGCAAAAAATATTGTTGAGTATTTTAGGCAAAACGGCGTTAGCCCGCAACTCGTTTTAGACGAAGGTGGTGCGGTGGTTAACAACGTATTCCCCGGCGTTAACAAGCCGTGCGGTATGATTGGCATTGCGGAAAAAGGTTGTATTAACCTTAAATACACCGTTAAGTCTTCTGGCGGACACGCTTCCGCACCCAAGCCCAATACGCCCTTAGTAAGACTTGCTAAGGCGTGCGATAAAATGGAAAAGAATCCGTTTAGGTTTAAGTTAACCGAGCCCGTCGCTAAACTGTTTGACAAACTTGGCAGAGAGTCAACTTTCCTATATCGCCTAATATTTTCTAACCTATGGCTTTTCAAGGGGTTATTAAATAAAATTTGCATTAAAAACGGTGGTGACATGAACGCTATGTGTAGAACTACCGTAGCGTTTACCCAAGCCGAAGGCAGTAAGGGTATGAACGTTATTCCACCCGTCGCAAGTATGGTTTCAAATATACGACTTAACCCTTGTGACACTGTGGATAGTGCCGTTGAATACATTAAAAAGACCATCGACGACGACAACGTTCAGTTGGAAATAATATCCGCCTATAATCCAAGTAGAATTTCACGCACGGACGTACCTGGATACGCTAAGATTGAAAGTGCCGTTAAATGCACTTGGGAAAACGTTTTGGTATCCCCCTACCTAATGGTTCAATGTTCTGACAGTAGGCATTACGGCGAAATATCCGACAGAGTTTACAAGTTCTCTGCAATGGACTTAACCAACGCTGAACGAAGTGGTATTCACGGCAACGACGAAAAAGTTAGAATTAGTGCAATTTACAAGTCTATTGAATTTTATTTAAGACTGTTAAAACAATGTTAAACTCAAAAGTGCGTTAGGCAATTGCCTAACGCACTTTTATTCTTTCTATTACTATTGAAATTCGTTATGTTTATTTATTATTTATTGCTCTTTATTTAAGTCTAAAAAACCTTACCTTTAGAAGTGCTACCGTCACCGAACACTTTATTGGCGACGTAAGTGCAAACCCCACAAGCGTGGCAAGTTTATTCTCTTCCGAAATGCTTCGTGCTGGGAAGTGCTCTAATTACACCTTTGACAACGTACACGTTGACGACTGCTCGGTAAGTGGCTCTAACTACGTTGGCGCTTTCGTCTCCTATTCTAACGGTGGCAATATTTTAGTAACAAACTGTTCGTTTAAGGGCACGCTTACGGCTGGCGGGTCGGTTGGCGTTGTGGTTGGTCACACCATTACAAACGTTACCGTTAACGGTCTTGAAATTAAAGCAGATAGTCAAATTAAATGCACTGCCGATAGGGGCACAAGCGAACGAAAGGCAGGTAGCGTTATTGGAACGGTTGCACACAGCCACGACGTGTTTAGTGGCGTTCAAACTATAATTGTTAAAAACGTTACCAATAACGGCGAAGTAGTAAATATTAACGGTATTGCTAACCCGCATAACACCGATATTTACGGAAGAATAGTTCAACCAGACAACAGTAAAGGCGCTTGCGTAGACTGTGTAATAGTTTACAATCCTTAGTTTATATCCTTGACGATAAGGCAAGTTAAAACACCCACTTGATAGTGGGTGTTTTTAGTTTGTTCTTATTTAGACAAGCCTAACTTTTCGATAGACATATCACGCATTTTATACTTTAATATTTTGCCCGCAGCGTTCATTGGGAAGTCGCTAACGAAAATAAAGTATCTTGGAACTTTATGCTTTGCCATATGCGAAGTGCCATAGTCAATCATCTCTTGTTCAGATGAAGTCTCGCCGTTTTTAAGCACTATCCAGGCACACGCTTCTTCGCCGTATCTATGGTCGGGCACGCCCACCACTTGAACGTCTTTGATTTTTGAGTGGGTTAAATAAAACTCTTCAATTTCTCTTGGATACAAGTTTTCACCACCACGGATAATCATATCTTTTAACCTACCCGTGATTTTATAATAGCCGTCGGGGGTGCGCATTGCAATATCGCCACTGTGAAGCCAGCCGTCTTTATCGATAGTTTGTTCGGTCGCCTTTGGCATTTTATAATACCCCTTCATAATATTAAAGCCACGTGCAACGAATTCGCCGTTTTGCCCGTCGGGTAAATCCAAGCCCGTTTCGGGGTCGATAATTTTACACTCTACACCGGGGAAGGCGCTACCTACCGTTTCTACACGGTGGTCTATATCTTCGTTAACTTCGCCCATAGTACAGCCCGGTGACGCTTCAGTTTGACCGTAGACGCTTATAATCTCTTTCATATTCATTTCATCGGCAGCCCTGCGCATCAAGTCTGCGGGGCAGTTTGCGCCCGCCATAATACCCGTTCGCATATAAGAGAAGTCGGTTTTGGCAAAATCTTCGTGTGCAAACATTGCAATAAACATAGTAGGCACGCCGTTAAAACACGTTATCCTTTCATCGTTTATACAAGCTAGCGAAGACTTTGGTGAAAAGTACGGCATTGGGCAAATAGTTCCGCCGTGCGTCATAAGGTTGGTCATAGATAGAACCATGCCGAAGCAGTGGAACATAGGCACTTGAATCATCATACGGTCTGCCGTTGAAATATCCATTCTATCCCCTATGGTTTTACCGTTATTTACAATGTTGCGATGGGTGAGCATTACACCCTTAGGAAAGCCGGTAGTACCAGACGTGTATTGCATATTACAAACGTCGTCAGGCTTAACCATTGAAGCACGCCTTAAAACCTCTTCCTTGGGAACGAGACTGCTACGCTCTAACATTTGATTCCACTCTAAACATCCGTCCATCTTAAAGCCAACCGTCACTACGTTACGTAAGAAGGGAAGTTTTTTAGAATACAACGGCTCGCCCGCCTTAGTATTTTTAAGTTCGGGGCAAAGTTTAGACATAATTTCTTTATAGTTACTGTCTTTGCAACTTTCAATCATGACCAAGGTATGAGTATCAGATTGACGAAGCAAATATTCGGTTTCGTGTATTTTGTAAGCGGTGTTTACCGTAACTAAAACAGCGCCGATTTTTACGGTTGCCCAAAAAGTTAAAAACCACTCGGGAACGTTAGTTGCCCAAATAGCAACGTGATGCCCAGGCTCAACGCCAAGCGATATAAGTGCGCTTGCTACCCTATCGACGTCTTCCCTAAACTGCGAATAAGTTCTAGTATAGTCGAGCGTAGTGTACTTAAAGGCGTATTGGTCGGGATAACGCTCTGCCATTTCGTCAAGCACTTGCGAAAAAGTTAGGTCTATAACCTTATACTTCTCCCATGGGAAAGTACCCGTTTTAGAACGGTTATAGTATACCTTGCAAGCTGAACTTTTTTCGTTATCCGCCTTTTGCATGGTGTTAATAAAATGCGTTAAAACAACGTCGTAAGAAGTGTATTCTTCGTTCCACTCTGCACAAACGTAGCCTTCGTAGTTGAGCGATTTTAATGCGTTGATAAAGTCCCCAACAGGCAAGTCACCGTCACCTATAAGGCAGGTTTTATCGCCCTTTTTATCGCCCAATCTAACGTAAGAAATATATGCGCCAAGCGTTTGTATGGTTTGGTCAGCACTTTCTTTTGCGTTAAAGAAAGTTTGCCTTACGTCCCAACAAACGCCTATTGAAGCCGTTTCAAAAAGGTTGATTACTTCTAAAACCTTTTCAGTAAACGCATACTTATTAGATGTTTCAATTAAAATTTTTGCACCCAAACTTTCAGCACTTTTGATTGCAGGTGTAAGTTTTTCTTTAATCACGTTTGCATCGGCACTATCCGATATCGTTAAAATAACGTTTTTGCTATCGCTACGAATAGCGTAATCAACGTATTTTATAAGTTCGTTTACGTCGGTGTCTTTATCAATAGGCTTCGGATAGGTAATTGCAGACACGGCGATACGGCGGTTTATAAGCTTTCTTTTAGCACCCGCCCTTGCCGATGATGAAAATATACTGTCGGCGTGATTCTTCTTTTCACTGAACGCATCGAACACTTCAAAACCGGCAAAACCGTAATCTTTAGCGACGTTGCAAAGTTCAATAAAAGACGCACACTGCACGTTCTTTGTTGAAAATACGTATTTCATATACCTACCCCGCTATTTTTGACTATACACGATTTTATTAAGAGCGTTTACGTATGCACGTATGCACGCCCCTACGATATCCGTGGAAACACCGTTGCCCGAATACAACTTGCCGTCTGCACGAAGTCTTATAACGGCACTACCAACGGCTTCCCTGCCCTTGGTTACCGCTTGAACGTTAAAGTCGTCAAGTTCGTAGTGATGACCTATAATTTGCTCTATAGCGTGGAAAGCTGCGTCAATTGGACCGTCGCCAACGCTTACGCCCGATAACTCTTCACCGTTTTTAACGAGCGTTACGTTTGCCGTTGCCGTTATAACGTTACCGCTGTTAACCACGTATTTTTCTAAATGGAAGGTTGACGGAACTTGCATTGCCGTGCTTGCAACGATGGCTTCCAACTCTCTTTCACTAATTGCGCCCTTTTTGCTTACTACACGTTCAAACTCATCATATACTTTACAAACGTCTTCAACAGAAAGTTCGTATCCCAAAGCAACAACGTGTTTTTCAATGTCTTTGACGGTGCTTTCAGAGTTAAGGCTTAACCTATCTTTGCCACTTGCGTCAACCGTTTGGTCTTCAGACCCTTTTGAAACGTTTTTAATATCGCAAGCAAGCTTGTGAATAGCCGTTACGTCCAAGTTAGCGGTTACGCCAAGCTCGTCGCCCTTAACACGCAAAAGGTCACAAAGAACGTCGGGTGATAAAAACTCATTGCAACCAACTGCCGTCTTAATGCCGTCAGCACCCGCCTTAATTGTTTCTACTGCGATGGAAGCACTCATCTTAAGCACGTCTGAAGGTTGAACGTAAACCTTTATATCACACGCCTTCTTAACGTCGGCAACAAGACTTGCAAACTGTTCGGGAAAATATACGCCCGCATCATCACACAAGGTTATGACGTCTGCGCCGTTTTCAAAAGCCGTTTTTGCACAATTTACCACGAATCCGTCTTCCGCCCTTGTTGCGTCTAAGGCAATAAACTCTACTTGAACGCCAAGTGCTTTTGCGTCTTTTACGGCGCACGCAATTTTTTCAAGCATTTTGGGTGCTTTAGCGTGATAAGAGTATTCCATTTGAACGGTGGATACAGGTAGCGCTATTTGCACACGTTTATTCTTAGCAATTTTAACGCAGTCAAAGGCTGTTTGCGATTGGCAGGCACACGCTTCGATAGCAACTGCACTGCTAACTATCCCTTCGGCAATGGTGCGACAAACTATGCACTCTTCTTTATTATCATTGACGTTAGGCAGTTCAACGGCATCTACACCCATCCTTTCAAGGTTTTTTGCGATAGATAGTTTTTCCCTAAAAGAAAGTTCTTTGCCTTCTTGCTTTGACCAAACTTTAATAGTTACGTCTGAAACGTCAATTTTTCTCATAATACACCTCATAAAAAAATTTAACCCGCAGAGAAAACTCTCTGCGGGATGACTACTTTTTAGCCACGGTACCACCCGTATTGCTTCCTAAAGGAAGCCACTTAATTAGGCGCTATCACGCCCCCAGCCTATAACGGGACCACCCGTAGCCTTCTACTAAATTCAAAAGCTCTGCTCCGATAGGAGACTTCCGCAACCACACCTGCCGTTTTGCACCGAACAACGACTCTCTGAAAAGTGTTAACGTTACGAAATAGTATCATCAACGCATTTATTGCTTCATATTTTATAACTTCAACCGCACATTTGTCAACTGTTTTGCGTGGCTTTTGCAATTTTAATCAAATTTTTTAGCAATAAAACCATTGCCGTCAAATATATAATGTTCGGTATACCCCACATTTTTAGCAAGATTTTGGGCTTGTTCAAATGCAAAATCCAATTTAGCGTGGTCGTGGCAGTCACTGTTTATAACTATTTTGCCACCCTTGTCGTAAATCATTTTTAATATTTCAATTGACGGATACGGGGCTGTTCTATATCCCCTTGCCATTGCACCCGTATTAATCTCAAAATAAGCGCCCGTTTTAATAAGACTGGCGACGGCGTCTTCTGCGTAGCGTAAATATTCGTCCGTTTGTGCGTTAGAAAGCCTTTCGTTAAACTTAGAGCATAGGTCTATATGCCCAATAATATTTGCGCCCGTCATATCAATAACGTTTGCAACCGTCGCAAAATAGTCCTTTGCAAAGCCTAAATATTTGCCGTTATACTCTTCGTCTATTATTCTTTTAGTTTCTTCAATGCCAATATCAAAAAATAATAGTTTACCGTCTTTTTTTATATTATGAACAGAACCTATAGAGTATTCAAACGGGTAAGTTTGCGGGGCTGAAAAACAATCTTGCTCAATGCCCAAAAAGATTTTAAGCTTATCTTCGTAACGCTTTTTAACGTCTAAAACGGCGTTTATATATTTATCCATACGCCCTTCGTTAAGGGTGTATACGTCGGCGTTTGCCATATAACTATGCCCCGAAAACCCTAAATGCGTAAAGCCTTTTTCTATTGCAGAGTTCACCATTTGTTCTACGGTGCTATCGCCGTCACAAAAGATTGAGTGTGTATGAAAGTTTGATTTTATCATATAGTCCTTAAATTAACATATTATGGTTTTTAAATATTGCAAGGTTGTATTTTAGTAACAAATCTCTAAAATTTCCTTTACTTCCTTAAAGCCAAGCGGTATATAAGTTTTTACCGAGCGAGTTTTGTTAAAGGTGCATAAATCTGCTATACGGTCAAAACTTTCTTTTGGCACGTTCAATTCCCTCAACGTAACGGGCATACCGATTGAAGCAAAATACTGCTTCATCTTTTCTATACCCTTTTCGCACGCCGAGAGGTCGTCACTATCATTTACGCTCCAAACGTTTCTAAAAAACTTTGCAAAGCGTGGTAAGTTTTGTTTGTATACGTATTTTGCCCAAGCGGGAAACAATACTGCAAGCCCAGCACCGTGTGCAACGTGGTCGTATTCACCACTTATAGCGTGCTCTATTTGGTGTACTGCAAGATAGTTCTCTCTACCACAGCCGGTCAAACCGTTATGCGATAGCGAAGAAGCCCACATAAGATTTGCCCTTGCCTCGTAATCGGTGGGGTTTTTAACGGCAATACTGCCCGCCTTGATAACCGTTTTAAGTATGCTTTCGGCAATGCCGTCAGTAAGGTCTACGTCATCACACAAAGTAAAATATCGCTCTATGGTATGCGACATAATGTCAACCGTGCCACAAGCCGTTTGATAAGCACTTACGGTATAGGTAAGTTCCGGATTGCAAATTGCAAACTTAGGTCTGTTAAGTTCAGTGGTAAACCCTTTTTTAAGATTAAGTTCGGTATTAGTCATTACAGCTGAACTGCTCATTTCACTGCCCGCAGCAGAAATGGTTAGCACACATCCAACAGGAAGCGCCGTTGTGGGTTCAACCTTACCCATTGCTATATCCCATACGTCATAGTCCGAACAAGCGCCAAGTGCGGTAAATTTGCTTGAATCTAAACTACTTCCACCGCCGACTGCTAATATTAAATCAACCCCTTCAGACTTGGCAACCTTTACTGCGTCCCTTATAAACGAAAGTTTTGGGTTTGGCTCAACGCCACCCATCAATATAACTTGCACGCCGTGTTGAGATAATTTTTCTTTAATCGTATCAAGAAGCCCACTTTTAACAACGCTACCCTTGCCGTATTGAATCATTACCTTTTTATAGCCGTAACTTTTAACTATTTCACCTACTTGCAAGTGGGTGTCCTTACCGAAAAACACCTTAGTGGGTGTGTTGTAAATAAAATTTTGCATATTCTACCTTTCTTGTTTTTTTATTTATTATATCATAATAAATACACGTTTACAATTATTTGCAGTAAAATCGCTTGGTTTTTTACTCACCAGTATCTTTAAATATTTGCTTTTTTACGTAAAACAAAAATCGGCTGGCAGATTTCTGCCAGCCGTATTGCATACGAATAGTTTACACACGTGTTATGCGTTGGGGTTTTGAAAGGTATAAACTTATTCGTTGCAGACGTAATATTGTGCTTGCGGAACGCATCTGTTCGCCCCGTTATAGCCTTTTTTGTCTAGTTAAATAATCAATATTATTGTTCTTTTGTGAACTTGTAAGTTATAGTATCGCCACACACTACGTATTTATCTGAGCGTTCTGAAGTATATTCGCCGTTCTCGTCCTTTATCGGCTCGTATAGCCTTAGTTCAACCGTAATTGATTTACCTACGTTCTCAGGCGATAAGTTGTATACGCCACAAGTAAAGCCACCATCGTTATCTATACATATACCTATTAAGAATTCGTACGTTAAAAAGTTGCTCAATTCGGGATACATATCTTTCATTAACAAAAAGTTAAAATCTTTTTCCAACTTATCGGGTGCGGTAATGGCAACCTCGGTAAAGTGTTTGCCGAAAATGCCAACCGTGCCTTCGTCAAATTCATTGTTTGCTTTAATGTAGAAATCTGCTATCCATGAACTATATTTTTTTCTTTGTTCGTATTGCTTCTTTTCTGTAATGGGGTCATATTCGTTTATATCCCTTTTAGTATCGCTCGGGGTAAACGTCCACAAAGCTATTTCCAAAACTTCATCGTTATTAACCCCTGCACCAGCCCTTTCCAAGTCGTATTCACCTTCATATCTTGGAACGGTTGCAACCGGTGCGTCCGCATAACCCAAATTGTTTGGGTCGATAGGTTTATCCTTTACAAGATTAACACTATTTTCCGGCGTCACTATCACGCCCTTTAATTGCTCAGGGTAAGAAACTACGTTATCTTCACCGACAAGAGCAACGGCTTGTTCTTCTGCTATCCAAACGAAGCGACCACCGTTAGACAACGTGTTATACGTCTGAGCATTAAAACCTGCTTGCTCTAAAACTTCATATACGTCGTCAATACTCTCTAATCGTCCATCAACGCTTGCCACTTGAATTGCCGTATTCATTTGTCTTACAGCTTGTTGGTCGGCACTAAGTTTTGCTTTTTTTACCACACTTGAAAATGTAGGGATTAACACCGCAGCCATTATTGCGATTACTGCTATTACTATAACAAGTTCAACAATAGTAAAGCCCTTATTTTTTTGCTTCATACTCTTTCTCCTTCGGGCCCATACTATTATAAAATATATTAAGTTTTTTTATTGATTTTTTTGTTTTCAAAAAAAATAAACTTTAAGCCCAATAAATAATGGATTATATTCTACCCCCCCCCGTAAAAAGTCAAGCATTTTACAAGGGTTTTTAAATATTTTTTTAATTTTTTATAAAAAAGTTATTCTACGTTATGTAGGAATTTACCCTACATTGTGTAGGAATTTTTAGCTCAAAACAAGCCAAAAATATATCATTTTTGTATCATTTTTTTAAAAAAACGCCAAAAATTAACCCTTTTTTTATGTGTGTATAAATAAAATTTTTATGGATTCTTAGATAAAAATTCATTATTCTTTTAAAAATCAAAAAGTCGGTTTATCAGACCGACTTTTTGATAACGTAGAATTTCTTCTTTTTTATTCGAAATGCTTTTTCATAAACTCAATTCTTTCACTAAGTGCTTTTCGGCTTTTGGGGGCGTTTTGTTTTGCATCAAAACCGTGTATAGTGCCTTTCGTTTCATTTATTACAACACTTACGCCTGCACCTTTAAGCAACTGACCATATATAATTCCATCATCGTGCAGACAGTCAAATTCCGCCGGCTCTATATATGCCGGTGGCAAACCGTCAAAATCTTTAGCTTCAACAGGCGAATAATATACGTAGTTTGGCGAACTCTTATCCACCTTGGTAAGTGGTGCGACTTTACTTGAAAGTTTAGAGTTCCACATTGGCGTATCAACGTATTTTTTATTTGACCGGCTAACACCTCTCATATCCAAAAAAGGATACGGTAACATTTGAAAAGAAAACTTAATCGGGTGCTTTCTATCCCTTGCCATCATACATACGCCAACCGAAAGCGTAGAGCCTGCGCTATCCCCGCCTATGCCAATTTTTGTTTTATCTATTCCAAACCTTTCGGCGTTATCGTATAAATACTTTGTCGCTGTATAGCAATCTTCAAAAAAGGTCGGAAAGCAATATTTGGGTGCAAGGCGATAGTTTATAAACCATACCTTGCAACCAACCTCTTTTGCGTATCGCAGGGCATTTCTATAATGACATTTTGATGCGGGAAAAACAAATGCTCCACCGTGTATATAGATTAAACACGGCGCTTTGTCGCCAAGTTGCTTAGGACTTATTAAAAAACTCTCTATCTTATATCCGTCACAAGTTTCCACTTCATAACGCTTTGTATTAACTGCTTTATCCTTATAAATCAAACTCGGCACTTTCAAAATCACCTTGGCAAGCTTTATCGTGACCTTGTTTATTGGCGGAGTTAAATGATTATACGGAAAAAATTCCTTACTTATAGCATATTTTGCCATTGCATCACCTATTGCTTTAGTTCCTTTTTTCTCTTTTTGTCTCTTGCTTATTTCACTATGTTTTTTTGCTATATTTCATTTTTAAATATATTCTA
>JAZQKH010000062.1:0-1668 GCA_045542055.1 Christensenellaceae bacterium
TCTGATACTGCAACCACCATTTCTAACTCATTAATCGAATACACCAATACAAACCCGTTAGGCTTCAGTGGTGGTATTATACCTACCTACGATAGTACTGTTAACAATGCGTTAACAAGCACAACTAACGCAACTGCAACTTTCGTTAACACCATTATCGTAACCGCAGCACCTTTAAAACTTGCATACTCTACTTATAGCTATCAATACGGTGCTAAACAATACGATGCTGAATTAGTTGACGGCGTAGCTCTTGAAACTTCTTCTAACACCGAATACGGCGTATCTAACTACACTGATACGAGAACAACTTCTTCAACTTATACTTATACGCCTAAGGCAGTTGCTGGTTTAACTAGATACAGTTCAATTATAAAACTTGCCCAAGCGTACACTATGGATAATGAACTTTTCAGTTCTTTCACGAGTGACGTTTGGTCAGTAAACAACAACCTATTATCTTTTACTTCGGCTACCAATAGCGTAAATCGTAACACTGCCGTATACTTAAACGGAGCGTTAGCAACCAACGGCGAATATAAGGTGGCAATTCCCAGCACGGTAACCTTTAACGGCGCTTTAGTTGAAGGCTCTACCACCGTGCTTTCTAAAGACGTTAACGTTGAGATACTTTCGGGCGCACAATACGCTGAACTTATTGGTAACAGCGTCAAGTTTAAGTCATCATTTATTAAAGATAGTGTAGTAGTTAGGGCAAGTTGTGGCACGGTGTCTAATACGATAACGTTCGTTCCGGGTGGCATAACTATTGCCGATGAATACTTATTCTCTGCTTCAGAAAACAAGTTCTTCACTTGGGGTGGCGAGCCTACCACTCTTGCTGAAATTTTAGGCGACGACGCAACTATTACTTCGGCTGTTGACGGCGATGGTAACAACGTGTTAGTTAACGGAGCGATTGGAAACGTTGCTTCTTCAAAGGAAGGCTTCAAAGACGTTAAGATAGTTATTAGTGTTAGCACGGGTATTGAGTACACGTTGCACGTTAAGGTTGCAACCTTAATTATCGACGAAGCAGAAGACTTCAAGCACTTTACCTACAAAGGTGCGTTCGTACCTGCTGAGGGCGTAACTGCCGGTTCAAACGATATGATTTCAAGTTTTGCTAAAACGGCTTACAACGAGCGTGCACTTTCTTGGGATGGCTATTACGTGCTTGTTAAAGATATAGACACTCAAAATACAACTTACGGCACTGCCGAAAACCCACATATCCTTTCGGGCTCTGCTACTATCGGCTCTATCGTTAAGGCAACGTCAGTAAGATGGCAAGAAGCCAACAACAACGGTAACTGGAATAGTAATTATTACCTGTACAGCCCGTACTATAAAAGTACGTTTATGGCAGGCTTCAAGGGTGTGTTAGATGGTAACGGTCATACCGTAAGCAACTTCAAAATTTCTGCCGACGGTTTATTTGGTCAAATCTACGGTGGTACTATTAAGAACTTAGGTTGGGTTAACAGTGGTAGATTATCTGTACTTGCATCTAATGCAATTATCGATAACTGCTACGTATATATGGATACTTTAACTCCATTTGTTCAATCTGCAAATGCTGCTACCGTAGTATCTAACACCATGTTCGTTAACAATAGCCCATACGCAAAATATAACGGCGTATTTGGTGTATATAACTATGATGAA
>JAZQKH010000063.1:0-29876 GCA_045542055.1 Christensenellaceae bacterium
TACGATGCGTTTACTGGTAGCGTATGGTCAGTAGTTGACGGCGTACTCACCTTTGGTGCTTAATCTAACGCAGGTTAGTTAGCCCAAACAAAACAAAATAAATACCTTTTGGTATTACTAAAAAGGACTCGGAAATCCGAGTCCTTTTTTTGTAGTTATATTTTTGATACTGCATAAGTGATATATCCTACGGCAGTTATAATTTTGTTACTGCAAAAGTGATATTGCCTACGACAGTGATACGTGGCTGTGCCAGATGATATTTTGCACTTGGCAAAGATGCAGAATTTAACGCCTGTTTTGGCAGGCATAGCACTCGCTTATGCGAATACCACTTTATATCTTAATAAAATTTTATACGTTTTTCTCAATTTGCTGTCATACGTCAGTTTTTTTAATTTAACTGTGGTGTTATTATGACGGCGAATTGAGGTTTTTATTTATGCGGGAACTTATTGGCAAACTTATTCAAATTGAAAAGGAACAGAAAAGACGGAAGGAAAACGACCGTCTTTCTTTATACAATTCGGGGGATAAGGTGCATACCAAACAAATTGCTTTTCACAAATGCGAGAAGCGTAATCGTTGGGTATTTGGGGGTAACCGCAGTGGTAAAACCGAGTGCGGGGCTGTTGAAAGCATTTATATGGCAAGGGGCAACCACCCATATAGGCAAAATCGCAAGGACACGTTTGGGTGGGTGGTTTCTTTATCACAGCAAGTTCAGCGTGACGTTGCACAGGCTAAAATTTTGCAATATCTTAACCCTGACTGGATTGTTGACGTCACTATGCTTTCGGGTAAAAAGGACAACCTTAAAAACGGCGTTATAGACCAACTTATTATAAAAAACGTTTTTGGTGGGCATTCGATTATTGGTTTTAAGTCTTGTGACCAAGGTAGAGAGAAGTTTCAAGGAAGTTCGCTCGACTTCGTTTGGTTTGACGAAGAACCACCGCAAGACGTTTACGAAGAGTGCGTTATGCGTGTAATTGACAAGCGTGGCGATATTTTCGGAACGATGACACCTCTTAAGGGTTTAACCTTTATTTACGAAGAAATTTTTCTTAATCGTGGGAACAGTGACCAAGTGTGGTACGAGTTTATGGAATGGGCGGACAATCCTTTTCTTAATGCTGATGAAATTAAGGCTCTTTCCGAAAGTATGAGTGGTGACGCTTTGCAAACTCGTAGGTTTGGTAGGTTTAAGGCTTCAAGTGGGTTGGTTTATCCAGAGTTTGACGAGAACGTGCACGTGATAGAGCCGTTTAGCGTTCCGTTTGAGTGGCAAGACGTAATCTCTATTGACCCCGGTCTTAACAATCCTTTGTCAGCTCACTGGTACTGCGTTGATTTTGACGGAAACGTTTACGTCGTGGCAGAGCACTTTGAAGCCGGAAAAGACGTTGATTACCACTCAAATCGCATTAAAGAGATTTGCCGTGGGCTTGGGTGGAAAACCGACCACAAGGGCAGAATTTCGGCTTTAATCGACTCTGCGGCTAATCAACGAACTTTAGCGAGCGCTAAGAGCGTTACCGAGTTGTTTTACGACAACGGCATTGTGGTTAACCCTAACGTTAACAAGGATATGTTTAGCGGGATTTCCCGTGTTAAGCAATATCTTGCCCTTAAAGACGGCAAACCAAGGCTTTTCGTGTTTAACTGCTGTGTCAATCTTATTAGGGAACTGAAATCTTATCGTTGGGGGGACGGCGACAACCCTAAAAAAACCGACGACCACGCTTTAGACGAACTTAGGTATTATTTGATGAGAAAACCGCTCGTTCCTCAGCCCGTTTGCGTTAAAACCGAAATTCAAAAAGATAAGGAAAGGCTTTTTAGGAAAATTCTAAATGAAAGGAACAACTAAAAGGAAGAGCTTTAAGGAAAGTGATTTGCATGACGCTATTATCAGACGTGCTTTAGGTTACGACGCCACCGAAGTGATTGAAGAATACACCGAAGGCGAGCAGGGGCAAATTAGGTTAGTTAAACGTAAGGTTACTACCAAAAACGTTCCGCCCGATACCACTGCTCTTAAAATGCTTTTAGACAAAAGCGAGCCTGACGTTAGCAGTTTAACCGATAAGCAACTTGAAGATGAAAAAATTAGACTGCTTAATCTGCTTTCCGAAAGCAATCTAAAATCAAAGGAGTTAAAAAGTGCAAAAAGAAAAAAAAGTGAAACCAAGTAGCCGTCTTAAAAAGGACAAACAGCGTGACCTTTACGTGGAAGAATTAATCGCTGACGTTACTGCCGATTTTGAAAGGCGTAGGGCGGAGCGTGTGCGCTTAGAAAGACAGTGGGAACTTAATATGAACTTTTTAGCGGGCAATCAATACTGCTTTATCAACGGTAGGGGTGAAATTGCGTCGGAAGATAAAAAGTTCTACTGGCAAAATAAGGCCGTTTTTAACCACGTAGCGCCCATTGTTGAGTCAAGGCTTGCTAAGTTTAGCAGAATTACTCCAACGGTGTTCGTACGCCCTAAATCGGACGACGACGTGGACGTGGAAAACGCAAACCTTGCAGAAAAGTTTATGGAAGGCGTGTTTAAGCGTGCTAATCTGGAAGACGTTATTAAAAAGGGTACGAATTGGTCGGAAACTTGCGGTACTGCCTTTTATAAGGTGGTTTGGAACAACGATGCCGGCAGTAGTTTAGGTGTGGTTGACGGTCGTGAAGTGTTTGAAGGGGACGTGGAAATTTTTGCCGTGTCGCCTTTTGAAATCTTCCCCGATAGTTTATACGTTCAAGACGTGCAAGATTGCAACAGTATTATACACGCTAAGGCGATGAGCGTTGCCGACGTTAAGCAAAAGTACGGTGTTACGTTATCTGGAAGTGATATCGGAGTGTTTAGTTTGAGTGGCGAAAACTGTGCTTTAAGTATGGGCAAAACCAAGAAGGACGTTCTATCTGATGCAGTGCTGGTTATTGAAAGATACGAGAAGCCGTGCGAACGTTTCCCCAATGGCAGAATCGTTACCGTTGCAGGCGATAAGCTTTTGTACGTGGGCGATTTGCCGTACGTTAACGGTGGTTCTGGTTCAAGGGCTTTTCCGTTCGTGAAGCAAATTTCTATCGACGTTGCGGGTGAGTTTTTCGGTATTAGTATTATTGAAAGGATGATTCCCGTTCAGCGTGCTTTCAACGCCGTTAAAAATCGCAAACATGAATTCTTAAACAGGCTTTCGATGGGTGTTATGACGGTGGAAGACGGGTCGGTTGATACAGACGACTTGGCGGAAGAGGGGCTTTCACCCGGCAAGGTTCTCGTTTACAGACAGGGAAGTAAAGCCCCCGAAATGATGAGTATGACTGATGTGCCCGCCGACTTTAATCAAGAAGAAGACCGTCTGCTTAATGAATTCGTTATTATTAGCGGTGTGTCTGACGTCGTTTCAAGTTCCTCTAACGCAACACTTTCGAGTGGTACGGCGCTGGAAATTTTGGTTGAGCAGGACAACGAAAGGTTGGTGTTTACGGCTGAAAGTATTAGGCGTTGCTATCTTGAAATTGCAAAGCAAACTATACGCTTATACTCGCAGTTTATGGGCGAAGTTAAGGCTATTAAGTATCACGATAAGTCGGGTAAATTTAAGGTCGTTTACGCAAATAAGAAGGCTATTGGCTCTGACGACGTTTATTTGGACAGTGAAAACGAGTTGCTGTCTTCACACAGACAAAAGAAAGAGATGATTCTTAAACTTTACCAAAGCGGACTTCTTAACGACGATAACGGCAAGATTAGGGCTTCAACAAAAGAAAAAGTTCTTACTCTTTTAGGGTATAAGGACTTGGACTACAAAAAGGGGATTAGCCGTTTGCACGAAGAAAAGGCACAGGCGGAAAATCCTAAAATTAGAAAACTCGGTATGCCCATCGAAGAAATCGACGACGACATTATTCATATTGACGAGCATACACGATATATTTTAAGCGAATATGAAAGCTTAACTGAAAACGAAAAGACGTTGCTTTGCAAACACGTTAGTGAACACAAGGCAAGGCTTAATATTAACGATAAGGGAGAATAAGATAATGGATGAACTTAAAAATGAAAAAACGCAAGCCGATAGCGACACCGCAGTGGCGGAAAAGGGTGAGAGTGCGCAAAATGGTGGGGTCTCATTGGGCAAGTTTAAAGACGTTAACGCACTTATTCACGCATACAACTCTTTAGAAGCTGAATTTACCAAACGCTGTCAGCGTATTAAAGAGTTGGAGGGCGCAATCAGTTCGGTCGATAATGCTACTGCCCCGACTGAATCGGTTGCGGAGGGGGTAGACGCTCGCCAAGGTATAACCGATAAGGACAAGCAAGAAATTCTTAAAGAGTACCTTAAAGGCGTGCTTTCTACCAAACAAAAAGCAATCGTTATGGGTGGCACAGGCGTGGGTGTTAAGACCCCCGTTAACCGACCCAAGACACTTGACGAAGCAAGTGTTTTAGCAAAAGAAATTCTAAAATAATTTTTAATTTAAGGAGAAAATATGGCAGTAAATTTAACAAACGCTGAAAGCGTTTTAAAACAAGTATATTTAGACGTGATTAGTGAACAACTTAACACGGGGATTAACCCTTTGTTTGCTAAAATTAAACAAACTACCAACGACGTTTACGGCAAGGACGTTAGAAAGGTCGTAACTTTTGGTTTGAACGGTGGTATCGGCTCTGGCGAAGAAGACGGGGCTTTACCCAAGTCTGGTGGTAATAACTATAAGCAAATGGTTGCTACGCTTAAAAACCTTTACGGCACGATTGAAATTTCAGACAAAGCTTTAAGGGCGACTGAAAACAACTCGGCGTCTTTCGTAAACCTTCTTAACGCTGAAATGGAAGGCTTAATTAAGGCTAGCAACTTCAACCTTGGTAGAATGCTTTTCGGCGACGGTACGGGCGTACTTTGTAAGGTTGTTGCTTCTGAGACAGAGTATATAGAAGTTGACTCGGTTGATAACCTTGTAGAAGGTATGATGATTGATATTAGATACGACGACGGTGCTGCAGCGGCATATTGTAACGGCAGAAGAATTTTAAGCATTGACAAAGATAGTAAGAGAGTAGTTCTTAACGATATGTCTACTACTTTGGGCGTTGTAGTTAAAGATATGGTGTTTACCACTCAAAATGCTTTTGGTAACGAAATTACCGGTATTAAAGCCATTTTTAACGATGATATCCCAACGCTTTACGGTTTAGGTAAGGCGGAAAACTCTTGGCTTCGTCCATACGTTAAGAGAGATGCCGGTGAAATTACAGAACTAGCACTTCAAACGGCGTTAGATACCATTGAAGAAAAGAGTGGCTCTGGCGTTAACTTTATCGTTTGCTCTTGGGGTGTTAGAAGAGCTCTTCAAGCGTTGTTTGCTTCTAACAGAACTAACGTTGACGTGGTTAACCTTGAAGGTGGCTTTAAGACTATTAGTTATAACGGCATACCCGTCTACGCTGATAGATTCTGTCCAAAAAA
Source organism: Christensenellaceae bacterium (assembly GCA_045542055.1). Taxonomy (GTDB): domain Bacteria; phylum Bacillota; class Clostridia; order Christensenellales; family Borkfalkiaceae; genus UBA1259. The sequence goes on from JAZQKH010000063.1 coordinate 5,482, forward strand.
TACTATGTATTTATTGAATACCGACGACTTTGCTATTCATCAACTTTGCGATTGGCAATGGCTTGAGGGCAACGACGGTAGTATTCTTAAACAAGTTCCCGGTAAGCCAGTTTACACGGCTACTTTGGTTAAGTATGCTGAACTTTTATGTTCTCGTCCTTGCGGTCAAGGTATGATTACCGGTATTACTGAAATCTAATTTAGTTGGTGCGTCGGGCTAAAATTTAGCCCGACGTATTTTTTATAAAAGGAGGACTAAAATGAAGATTAAAGACATTGTTTTTGCTTCGGCAAATTTTTTGGGTAACGATAGAGTGGCAACTTATATTGAGTCGGGGTATCAGGTGGGCAACGAGGCGCAAACGGTTGATAGACTCGTAAGGCTCGCTAACCTTGTAATAACCGAACTTAGCGTTTCTTACGTAAGTGCAGTATTTACTGAGAACGTTACTTTTTCAGAAGGGAAGGTTTTGCTAAGCCAATTCTATCTTAATCCGCTTAAAATTGTAAGCGTTACCGACCTAAACGGAAACGAAATTGAATTTTCAACCGACGGCGTATACTTGCGTTGTGGCGTAGGACAGGCAGTGGTCACCTATGAATGCTATCCTATGAATATGGGGTTATATGACGAAATAAACTTTTCAAATCCTAAACTTGGTGCTTATACGGTGGCAATGGCGGTGGCGGCGGAATACTGCTTGACCGTATGCGATTTTGATTGTGCGGTCGTCTGGCACGAAAAGTACGTTGAGCAACTTAAAGCAATTACGCCACTTAAAAACACTTACGTTAAGCAAAGGGAGTGGCTATGATAGTGCCTAATAAGATTAAAAAGCCCTCTATAAGTAAAAGAAAAAGGGTGATTGACTTTATGTTAGACGGTGTTTTTGGGTACGGCTACAAGTTAGTTGATAATCAATTAATACATGCCGGTGGTTTTTGCTACCAACGGCAAAATTCGGTAACTCCTTCTAAACCCGTTCACAGCTATTACCTTTTAGACGACGTTTTAGTTTATTGTGCAGACGGCATAATTTATAAACTTAACGGTAATTCTTGGACGCCTGTAAGTATTCAGTATCAGAGTAAGCCTTTCGCCACTGAATTTACTTGTGGGGGTGAAAAACGTATTCTTACGGCGTTAGGTAAAAAAGGGCAGGTGCTTGACGGTAAACAAATAACCTTTAATCAAGATATAGGTATCGTTAGTCACGTTTACGACAACCGAATTCTTACCGCAAATAAAAGCGTAGTGTATTACTCTTGTAATTTAGAGTCGGTTGCCGACGGCGTAAGCGTTGATTTGTATCAACTTATTCAAATGCCCGCTGAACTTGGCGACGTTGTTGCAATTGAAAGTATTGGCAACGTTATTTACGTGGTTGGTAAACACGGTATATGTGCGCTAAAAGACTGCTTTACGGGTAACGATTTTACTTGTGAACAACTTCGTTTACCCTATCTTAGCGTAGTTGAAGAAAGCGTGCAAATAATAGGTGATGCTATATATCTTATTTCAGAACGCAAACTATACAAAATAACGTCAAACGGCGTAAAAGCCTTTGACGTGCTTGCAAACTGCAGTGAAAGAGTTATTTGCCCGCCTGCTGGTACGTGCGATTATCTTTATATTTGCCCGACGTTTAAGAAGGGCGAATATACTAACGTGGCTTTGATTTTCGACACGTTAAAAGAAAGCTACTACTTTGACTATTGTATGGAGGGTATGTCTTCTAAAAAGGGTTATTGCGTAGACCCAATGGGCTTTACTTTGTTTAAGTTTGAGTACGAACGCCTTAGCGAAGGCGAATACGTTGTATGGTCAAGTAAACGCATAGACTTGGGGACTAACAAACTTAAAAGAATAAGTAGGATTGGCTTTCAAGTTTCAGGGGATTGCTTGTTGCGAGTAAGGGGAAACTTTGGCAGAGCAAATTTTAAAGTTGACCAAGCCACAAACGACGTGCGATGCAACTTAATTTCCGATTGGTTTGAGTTTGAAATAGATTCGAATAGCAATAGTCTTCCAATGAGAAATTTGGAAATCGATTATACGGTTATGGGGGAATAAAATATGATATTTAACACACCTACTACTAAAGACGAAATGTACGATACGTTAAAGCAAATATTCTATTTTTATAGGATTAGAAGGGAAGGCTGGGAGAATATGGAACTTAAGCCGTTAGAACTTGACCCAATGACCTTTGAAGAAAAGTCTAACGAAGAGCTTTTATCACTTGCCGAAAAGGAAGTATCCGTGCAAAAAGTAAAGGATATACTTGCGCTTAAAACTTCGCTTAAAACGGATATTGCCGTAAAAACTGCACTTGTTCTTAAAAAGCAAGCGTTGCTTATCGACGCTACTAATAGTGTGGAAAAAAGCTACGCTAAGGTTATTGCCGACTATACCGAATGGGCTAATAAGCGTGGTATGGGGACGTCGGATATAGTGGTTAAGCAACTAAACGATTATAGGCTTCAAAAGGACGGAGAGATTAGTACCGTGACGGCAAAATATAACGCCGAAATAGAAGGCTTGCAAGGCGAGTTAACATTGTTAAACGAGCGTTTAGAACAGGCCGACGATTATTTTAACGACGTTTACGAGCAAGCAAAGGCGGTTAAACTTGAAGAACTTAAAGCAGGACAAGATAACGTTAAGCGAGAAGTTTTTAAGTATAACAACGCTTTGAGTGAGAAAATTCAACGATACGACAACACTATTTTAGAAGCAAAAGCTAATATGGAAGTTAAGTATTTGCAAATTGACGAAAACTTGATTTCCAAAGACCAGTTGATTGAAAGAGGATATTATAACGACGTTATTAACTGTGTGTGCGGTTATTACGATACGTTGACGCCAATAAACGCTTATAACGACTTGCTTGGGGAATCCACGCTTAGTATTTATTTAGATGAATACTATCAAAACGTAGTTTATGTTTTTAAGTGCAAGGCGGAAGACTCTTAATAATATTAAGGCACGCTTACCTATCGGTGGGCGTGCTTTTTCTTTTGACGGCTAATTTTTAAAAGTAATTTACTTTTACGCTAAAGTGTGTTAAAATTATATTTAAGTATTACGGTGGTGATTTTATGGCGTATAAAACCAAGCAAATTAAAATAGGCAATAAGTTTATAGGTGGCGGTCAGCCGATTGCTATTCAGTCGATGGCGGGGTTTAGAATCTCTGATACGGGAAGGGCTATTGAAGAGTGCCAAAGACTGCAAAAGGCGGGCTGTGATATTATGCGCTTTTCGGTGTCGGATACGACTGACGCCAAGGCGTTTGCTTGCGTAAAAAAAGGGTGCGATATGCCACTCGTAGCAGATATTCATTTCGATTATAAATTGGCGCTTGCGTCCATTGACGGGGGTGCTGATAAGGTGCGTATAAACCCCGGTAACATCGGCTCTGAAGCCAACCTTAAAGAAGTTGCCCTTGCACTAAAAGGTGCGGGCGTACCCGTAAGAGTGGGCTCTAACACCGGCAGTGTAGAAAAAGAGTTTTTGGAAAAGTACGGCAAAAACGAAGTTTCGCTTGGGGAAAGCGCTCTTAAAAGGATTTCTGCCTTTGAAAAGTTCGGTGTGGATAATATCGTGGTTTCAGTAAAGGCGTCAGACGTTGAACTTATGGTTAAGGCGTATAGATACGTTGCTGAGCGTTGTAATTACCCCTTGCACTTGGGCGTTACTGAAGCGGGCACGGAATACAACGGCGTGGTTAAAAATGCAATCGGCATAGGCTCGCTTCTTCTTGACGGTATTGGCGATACTATTAGGGTTAGCCTTTCAGCCGATATTGAAAGGGAAGTGGTTGCCGCAAAAAGCATACTTTCGGCACTCAACCTAAAAAACGACTGTGCCAAAATTATCGCTTGCCCAACTTGTGGCAGGTGTGCTTGGAATTGTATGGCGTTTGCAAAGCGTGTTGAAGAACTTACGGCAAACGTTAAAAAGCCAATAAAAATAGCCGTTATGGGCTGTGCGGTAAACGGGCCGGGCGAAGCGCAAGACGCCGACCTTGGCGTTGCCGGTGCTAAGGACGGTTGCGTTATATTCGTTAAGGGCAAAATTATAAAAAAGGTTGCTGAGTCGAAGTTGGAAGAAGCCTTCCTAAAGGAGCTTGATAGGTGTTTACAGTAAAGACGAGTGCGCAGTTTATGGCAGACCTGAAGGGTTTAGACCCTGCGCTTAAAAACTTAAAACTAAGTTCTATTGAAATAGATAAACAGACGGCGACAGTACGATATAACTTTATTTGCGACGCCGTGGTCGACCAAGCCTTGAAAGATAGAATACTTGCCGAAGCCGAAAAGATTACCGGTCCGGTATTTGACGCCGTACAAATTTCCATTAAAAAGATATCGTGCGATAGCGAACTTATTTGTAAAGAGATTTTTAGGTTCTTAACCACCAACTTTCCTTCCATATCAATATTTTTAAAGACTACCGACGTGTCTTGTTCGGTAAAGGACGGGCAGGCTCGTTACAACGTTAAACTTACGGCTGACGGCGTTGAATACGCTAACCGTAACGGCACGATTAGAAAACTTAGCCAACATCTTTCAAGAAACTTTTGTGCGGATTTTATAGGCTCTTGTGAAGCCAAACAGATTGAGCAAAATATTTCGCTTGACTCGACTGACGTTTACGAAAGTCAACTTCAAAAGATAGAGCATAGAACTATCAAGGTTAGCGAAGTCGTTATTATTGACGACGCTACTATGGGCGATACCGCCCTTTACATAGAAGATGCCTCTGGGTCGTCGTCTGTTACCGTGTGTGGAACTATTACCGATATCAAAGAGCGTGAAACTAAGAACGGCAAACCTATGTTCGTTATTCATTTAGACGATACTACGGGCAGGCTTAGTGGCGTTTATTTTACTAAAAAGTCCACGCTCAATATGATACGTGGTTTGCAGGTTGGCGACGCCATAATTGCAAGGGGAAGTTTTTCAGATTTTAACGGTAGACGTTCTTTCACGTTTGATAAGATAAACCGTTGTACCTTTCCAAAGGATTTCGTTAAGAAAGAAAGATTTAAGAAAAAACCGCCACTTGAATATCGCTTAATTAAACCCGAACAAGCAAGTACGGTTAAAATAAGCAGTGTGTTTGATGATTTAGGTTCGTTGCCAAAGGAACTTACTCAAACGGAATACGTTGTATTCGATATTGAGACGACTGGTCTTGACCTTATGAGCAACGGTATAACAGAGATTGGTGCGGTTAAGATTAAAGACGGCAAAATTTATCAGCAGTTTACGTCGCTAGTTAAACCTGATTATCGCATAGACGCCGACAACTTTAAGATTACCGGCATATCCGAAGAAATGGTTAAAGATAGCCCCAAGATTGCCCAAGTGTTGCCCGATTTTATAAAATTTATAGACGGGGCGACCTTGGTTGCGCACAACGCAAGCTTTGATATGAGTTTTATAAAGCGATTTGCAAACGCAGAAGACTACGAAGTCAAAAACAAAGTTCTTGACACTATGGAGCTTAGCAGAAAGTATATGCCACAACTTAAAAGGCACGATTTGGGCACTTTGGCAGAGTATTTTCAGGTGGTGTTCCACCACCACAGAGCTTTGTCCGACGCATACGCCACTGCTGAAATTTTTATCGAACTAATGAAAATCAAGGCTAAAAAAGACGCTTAACGGCGTGCAAACGATTTTTATTTTGCTGAATTTGGCAAAAACGCTTGCAAAACGTTAGTAAATATGTTATTATATCGTTAGATATGACGCTTGACTTGACTATGGAAACGGCTTACCCCGTTTCCATATGTTTTTATAAGGGAGTTATTATGAAGATAAAAAGCATTTCGGAAATAACCGAATTTTGTCAAAATATTGCCAGCACCTTAAACTTGACGGTCGTTGACGTGGAGTTTAAGCAAGGCAAGAACCCCGCTTTAACTATATTTATCGATAAGGAAGGCGGTGTCGACCTTGACAGTTGCGAAGCCTTTCACCGTGCGATTGACGCTCCGCTTGACGAACTTGACCCAACCTTTGGTCAACCGTACACGTTAAACGTTTCTAGCCCCGGCGCTGATAGGCCCTTTAAGACTGAAAGGGACTTTACGTCGCACGTAGGGCAAAAGGTGGAAGTTAAACTTTACAACTCTATACGTGGTAAAAAGTTTTTAGAAGGTGAACTTACTAGTTACGACGGTGAACGCATCACCCTTAAAACTGATGAAAAAACTACTTACACTATCGACCTTAAAAATACCGTTAAGGTAAACGAATTTATAGATTTTAATTAGTAAACATTGTTAAGCCTTAGGCTTAGAAAGGAGATAAAATGATTAATCAAGATTTCTTTATGGCACTTGCCGATTTGGAAAAGGAAAAGGGTATAACCCAAGAAGAATTTATTTCTGCTTTGGAAGACGCACTCGTAATTGCGTACAAAAAAGCAACCGGTGAAACGGGTGGCGTTGAAGTAAAACTTTCCCCTGAAAAGAAGGGTATTAAGATTTACCACACCAAAAACGTGGTTGACGAAGTAGTTGACCCCGAAAAAGAAATTAGCGTTGAAGACGCAAGGCTCGTTAAAAAGTCATACAAGGCAGGCGACGTTTACACCGTTGAAATTATTTCTAAAAACTTCGGCAGAATTGCCGCTCAAACCGCAAAGCAAGTTTTAATGCAAAAACTTCGTGAAATTGAGCGTGAAAACACCGTAAACGAATTTGAAGATAAAGAAGGCGAACTTATGGCTTGTACCGTTCGCCGTGTTGAAGACGGCAACGTATACGTTGAAATCGGCGGTAACCAAATTGAAGGCGTATTGCTTCCTAAGGACCAAGTCCCCGGTGAAAAATACGAACTTAACCAAAGACTTAACGTTTTTGTTAAGAGAGTTAAAAATACTGGCAAAAACGCACAAATTATGGTTAGCAGAACGGCAAACGGCTTGGTTAAGCGTTTGTTTGAAAACGAAGTTCCCGAAATTAAGCAAGGCATAGTTTTGGTTAAGGGCGTTGCACGTGAACCCGGTCAAAGAACTAAGATTGCTATTTATAGCGAAGACCCGACGGTTGACGCACTCGGCGCTTGCGTTGGTAACAAGGGCGCAAGAGTTAACGCTATCGTGGCTGAACTCGGTGGCGAAAAGATTGACATTATTCCTTGGAGCGAAAATCCACTTGAATTTATTTCAAGGGCGCTATCACCTGCAAGAGTAGTTAAGGTTGTTCAAACGGGTGAGGACAGTGCCGTTGCAGTTGTTCCCGACGATAAACTTTCACTTGCAATCGGCAGAAGCGGTCAAAACGTACGCCTTGCCGTAAGACTTACCGGCTGGAAGGTTGACGTTAAAAGCGAAAGTGCAGTAGGTGCTGACTTGTCTGAACAAACCGCTGAAGAGATTGCCGAATAATTTTGGTGAAGTATGGAAAAAAAGATACCAATGCGCACTTGCATTGCGTGTAGGCAGTCCTTTGGTAAAAAGGAACTTAACCGCATTGTAAAGAGTGGTGACGAAATATTTTTAGATACTACGGGTAGGGCTAACGGACGTGGTGCGTATATATGCTCTAATCCAGAGTGCGTAAAAAAACTTAAAAAACAAAAGCTGTTAAACAGGGCGTTTTCTTGTAACGTTGAAGACGCCGTTTACGATAAAATTGCGGAGGCGTTTCTTGACGGAAAAAAGTAAAAGCGCAACCTTTATAGGTTTTGCAGTGCGTACGGGTAAGTTTAGAATCGGCGGTAACTCTCTATCTACCATAAAGGGGGCAAGCCTTATAATCGTTTGCAAGACGGCGGCGGAAAACACCGTTAAGCTTGCAAAAAAATACGCTGGTAAATTCAAATGTCCGCTAATCAAAACGCAAAAGAATACTTTGGCAGAATTAACCTTTAAGGAAAACGCCAAGGTTATGGCTGTTACCGACCGTTCGCTTGCAAAGGCGATACTTGACAACGCTAAGGAAGATTTTATTTGGGAAGTTTAGGAGAATCGTATGGCAGAAATTAAACAAATGCACACTGACAATATTAAGAAAATTAACGAATTGCTAACTAGTAAAAAGGTTGCGGAAGCATCTTCTTCGTTTGGTAAAACGGAAATTGCCGTTAAAAAACTTATAAGCCAAATGGAAGCAAAGCTTGCAGATATTAAGGCAAGGGCAAAAACTGTTGAAGAAAAACCCGTTAGCCCTGAAATCACGCCTAAGGTGGAAGTGGCCGATAAACCCGAAGTTGCACCTAAGGCAGAGCCTATCAAGGTTGAAGAAGTTAAATCGGCAGAGCCTATCAAGGTTGAAGAAGTTAAAAGCGTGCCTAACGAAGTTAAGGTGGAAGAAAAGGCTGAAATTAAACAAGAGCCTAAGCCCGAAGAAAAACCTGCACCCAAAAAGAACCCGTTCATCGTTGAAAGGGGTGTGTTTATTCCACGTAACGAACCTAAAAAGAGTCCCGCACAAAAGGAATTCCGTCCTAATCAAAAGGAATTCCGCCCAAGTGATAGACCCGAAGGTAAAAATCAAGGCGAGTTTAATAATCGTGCGCCCCGTCAAGACAATCGTGGCGTAGGCAAAAAGCCCAATATGACTTACGTTGCGCCACCTATCGTGGTTAAAGACGATAAGCGTAACTTTGGCAATAAAAAGAAACAAGGCTCTGACAAATTCTCGGAAGAAAAACATACTACTAACAAGCGTTCTTTGATTAGAAATAACGTTACTATTGAAGACTTTGATGAAAATAAGACCGGTTACAGAAAGTTCCGCCCCGTTAAGAAGGCAAAGGAACAAGCCGAAGTTAACGTTATTAAAATTGAAAAGGCAGTTATCAATACTGAGATTATTCCCTTAAAGACTTTGAGTGAAAAGATTGGTATAACCGCTGCCGAAATTACGAAAAGGCTTTTCAAAGAAGGCATTATGAAAACCATAAACGACTCTATTGACTTTGACACGGCGGCGTTTATTGCCGACGACCTTGGCATAGAGCTTGAACTTAAATTAGACAAGACGGCTGAAGACGTGCTTAGCGAAGGCTTTGATACGGCTGAAGACAGTGCTGAATCTTTAGTTCGCCGTCCGCCAGTAGTTACCGTTATGGGTCACGTTGACCACGGTAAAACTTCACTTCTTGATAGAATTAGAAAAACCAATGTTACCGCAGGCGAAGCGGGTGGTATTACCCAACACATCGGTGCTTATCAAGTATCGGTAAACGGTCAAACCATTACCTTCCTTGACACGCCCGGTCACGCAGCGTTTACCGCTATGCGTGCAAGGGGTGCGCAAGCTACCGATATTGCGATATTAGTTGTTGCAGCCGACGACGGTATTATGCCACAAACGGTTGAAGCAATCAATCACGCCAAGGCTGCCGACGTTCCCGTTATCGTTGCCGTTAATAAGATGGATAAACCCGAAGCAAATTTAGAAAGGGTTAAAACGGGCTTAACCGAACACGGTTTATTGCCTGAAGAATGGGGTGGCGACGCTATCGTAGTTCCCGTATCGGCAAAGACGGGTATGGGATTTGACACTTTGCTTGAAAACGTATTGCTTCTTGCTGAAATAAAAGACCTTAAAGCAAATCCCAACAGAAAGGCTAAGGGTGTAGTTATAGAAGCCAAGTTAGACCAAAGCAAAGGCCCGATTGCAACTATTTTAGTTCAAAACGGTACGCTAAAGGTTGCCGACCACGTTATCGTAGGCACTGCCACCGGTAAGATTAGGGCTATGATGGACGATAAGGGTAGAAAACTTTCAACCGCAGGTCCTTCAACCCCCGTATCCATTATGGGTCTTACGGACGTTCCTAACGCAGGCGATATTTTATACGCTGGCGAAGAAGAAAAACTTATCAAGATGGTTGCCGAAGAACGTAAAAACAAAGAACGTGAAAGCATGATTAAGGCTTCGCAAAAGGTTACCTTAGACGACGTGTTTAATAAGATTGCCGAAGGTGCTGTTAAGGGGCTTAATATGATTGTTAAGGCTGACGTTCAAGGCTCTGTTGAAGCAGTTAAGCAATCGATGGAAAAACTTTCTAACGAAGAAGTTAAGGTTAACGTTATCCACGCTGCCGCAGGCGCTATTAAAGAGTCTGATATTATGCTTGCCGAATCTTCAAACGCAATCATTATTGGGTTTAACGTTCGTCCCGATTCTAACGCTAAGCAAATTGCCGAAAGAAGCGGTGTTGATATTAAACTTTACAGAGTTATTTACGAAGCGATTGAAGACGTTGAAAAGGCTCTTAAAGGCATGCTTGCGCCCAAGATTACTGAAACTTATCTTGGCAAAGCCGAAGTTCGTGACGTATTTAAGATTTCAGGCGTAGGACAAGTTGCAGGTTGTTACGTTACCGAAGGTAAGATTGCACGTAACGGCAAACTTAGAATTTACCGTGACGACGTTATGATTTGCGAAGGCAACGTTCTTCAACTTAAACGCTTCAAAGACGACGTTAAGGAAGTTGCACAAGGTTACGAGTGCGGTATCAGTATTGAAAGATTTAACGACATTAAGATTGGCGACTTTATTGAAAGTTACCTAATCGAAGAAACCAGAGACTAATATGAAACAAAAACGTGTAGGTGGAGTCCCCAGAAGCGAACGTATGAAAACCGAGCTTCAAAGGGACCTTCACGAAATTATTTTTAGAAAACTTAAGAACCCGTTGGTTACTGCAATGACGTCTATCGTTGACGTGCAAGTAAGCCGTGATTTAGCGCACGCCAACGTGTTTTTAAGCGTATATTCGACCGATAAAGAAAAAAGTTTACAAACCTTTGAAGCCATCAAGGCGGACGCTAAAAAGATTCGCTTTGAACTTGCTAAGATTAGTCGTGCAAGAACCGTGCCCGAACTTCATTTTATTTTGGACGGCAGTATGGAATACGGCGACAAGATTGATAAACTTTTAATTGAGATTTCCAAAGGAGATAACCGTGATTGATTTAAACACCTTTGCAAACAAACTTTCTAAAGAAGAAAGCGTTGCATTGTTTTGTCATATCCGTCCTGACGGTGACACCGTCGGCAGTGCCGTTGCTTTAAAACTTGCCCTTGAACTTAAGGGTGTTAAAGCGACGGTTTTTTGCAATGACCCAGTTCCCGAAAGGTTCTTTTTTCAACCCCACGTCTGCGAGATAGCCAGCTACTTTAAGGGGGATTTTTCCGCTCTCGTTGCCGTTGATTCTGCCGACGAAAATAGACTTGGCGACTTTGCCGAAGCCTTTTTAAAACACAAGAATACTTATAGCATTGACCACCACGTAAGCAATACTCGTTACGCTAAATATAACTACGTTTTAGACAGTTCCGCAAACGCTGAAAACGTTTATAATTTAATTAAACTTTTGGGTGTGGAAATAAACGGTGATATTGCTAATCTTTTGGCTATGGGAATAATTACTGATACGGGCAACTTCCGTCATAAAAACGTTTCCGCACAAACCTTTGCAGTTATGGGTGAACTCGTATCCAAGGGCGCAGACGTCAACAAAATAGTTTACAATATGTTTACCAAGCAGTCGCCCGAACGTGCGAAGTTGTTCGGTTTGGTTATGTCTAAAATAAGATACTTTCATAACGGCAGGTTTGCAGTTGCAACCGTAACGAGCGCTCAGTTTGAGCAAACGGGGGCAAAGCAAGACGAGACTGAAGGCTTTATTGACTTCGTAATGGGTATAACGGGCGTTGAAGTTGGTGCTTGCGTTATGGAAATGTCTGAAAACAAATATAAAATAAGTTTACGCTCAAACACTAATGCAAACGTCAACAACGTTGCGGGTGCTTTTGGTGGTGGCGGACACGTTCTTGCAAGTGGTTGCAGAATTAGTGGCGATTACGAAGACGTTATTGATAGGCTTTGCTTTGAAGTTAGCAAAGAACTAATCGATTTATAATTTTTAAGATGAAAGGCTTTATAAACGTTATTAAACCTTCGGGCATGAGTTCGGCTTATGCCGTTGGTGTGGTTAAAAGAAAGTTTCACTTACCGTGCGGGCATATGGGCACGTTAGACCCTATGGCGTCGGGCGTGTTGCCTGTTGGTATTGATAAGACCTGCAGGCTTTTCGACTACCTTTTAGACAAGATTAAACGTTACCAAGCAACCTTTGAGTTTGGCTATACGACGGACACATTGGACGTTACGGGAACTGTTGCCCAAAAAACCGATTGCATACCCACCATAGAACAAATAAAAGCCGTTTTGTCGTCTTTTACGGGTGAAATTGAGCAAATGCCACCCAAGTATTCGGCAAAGTGTATCAACGGTAAAAGGGGATACCAGCTTGCAAGGGCGGGCGTTGAGTTTGAACTTAAACCCAAAAAAGTTAACGTGCTTTCAATAGAGTGTACGGGGCAAGTAGCGCCTAATGCGTTCACCTTTGATATTTACTGTAAGGGTGGCACGTATATTCGCTCGCTTGCAAGGGATATAGCGTTTGCGTGTAATTCTTTGGGCGTTATGAGTAAGCTTGAAAGGTCGCAAAGCGGAATTTTTAATTTGCAAAACGGCGTAACCGTTGAAGAACTTAAAAACTGCGATAACCCTGAAAAGTTTTTGATACCCCCGGAAAGCAGTTTGACCTTTCCAAAAATAGTGTTAACGAACGAACAAGCAACACGTATTCTTAACGGCTTGTTTGATAATTTAGGCTATGCCGACGGTCTTTACAGCGTATTTAATCAAGACGATTTTTGGGGCGTTGGGCAGTCGGTCAATGGCGTTTTAAGGATAAAAGCTTATGTTAGATAACGGCAATAAAAAAGTAATAGCTCTTGGCTATTTTGACAGCGTTCATATAGGGCACGTTGCCGTGATTGATAGTGCCAAACGTTTAGCAAAACGCTTGGGCGCAAGCCTTACGGTATTTACGTTTGGGGGCAACCTAAAAAAAGCACTTTCATTAGCCGATAAAACGGTGGTTTTTACCGCTAAAGAACGAGCCGACGTTTTTGAAGGCTTGGGTGGTTTTAGCGTGCTTTACGCAAGTACTGAAAGGGAATTTTTATCACTGTCTGCAAAAGAGTTTTTAGATTATCTTAACGCCCAAGAAAATGTAGTGGCCTACGTTTGTGGAAGGGATTATCGCTTTGGTGCAAACGGCAGTGGCGACGTAGAGTTTTTGATGTCCTATGCAAAAAAGCGTTCTCAAACGTTAGAAGTGGTTGATATTAAAAACGTGGATGGAAAAAAGGTTTCGACCACTCTTATAAAAGAGTTGCTCGCTACGGGCAACGTAATTAAGGCTAATGAACTTTTAGGCAGAGATTATTTTATTACCGGCATTGTTGAAAAGGGCAGAAGCGTTGGCAAAAAACTAGGCTTTCCAACGGCTAACATAAGCGTTAATAGGGATAAAACCGAGCTTAAAAACGGCGTATACTACGGATACGGCGTGTTAGATGGTAAAAAATACGTTGCCGTTATAAACTACGGTGCAAAGCCGACTTTTGACGTTTCGGCAAAGAACGTAGAAGCGCACTTTATAGATTTTGACGGGAACTTGTATGGTAAAGAGATAAAGGTGTTTTTTAAGGGCTATCTTCGTGATATTATTAAGTTTAAAGATGGTAACGCTCTTATAGAACAACTTAGTAAAGACGTAGTTAAAGCAAAGGAATTTTGTTATGATTAAATTTGGACCAAGTGGCAACTCAATAGCGTTTAACGAAGCAGGACTAAAGCATAGCGAGCAGTCTGCCGTTTGGGTTAAAGATATGGGGCTTAACTGCTTTGAATATTCTTTTGGCAGGGGTGTTAACCTGTCTGATGAAAAAGCACTTAGTATAGGTAACGCATTTAAGGAAAACGGCGTGGAAATTTCCGTACACGCACCCTATTATATCAACCTTGCAAACCTCGAAGAAGAAAATGCTTTGAAGAGTTACGATTATATAATTTCATCGGCAAATAAGGTTAGGCTTATGGGTGGCAAAAGGGTGGTTTTTCACCCCGCAAGCCAAGGCAAGATGAAGCGTGAGCAAGCCGTAAATCTTTGTATAGAACGTCTTAAAACGCTTAGGGATAAAATCTATTCGCTTGGCTTAGACGACCTGATTTTTTGCCCAGAAACTATGGGTAAATTAGGGCAGATAGGCACTATTGAAGAAATAGTTGAGTTTTGTTTGATTGATAAAATTTATACCCCCGCAGTTGATTTTGGGCATATAAACGCAAGGGAGTGCGGTTCACTTAAAACTGAAAAGGACTATCTTGTGCGTTTAGAGTATATGATAGACAAACTGGGTTATGAACGTATGAAGCACTTCCACGTGCATTTTTCAAAGATAGAGTATTCGGCAAAAGGCGAAGTAAGGCATCTTACGTTTGAAGATAACAGATACGGTCCGGATTTCCAGCCACTATCTAATGCGTTAAAAAAATTGTATTTAGAGCCGTATATTATTTGCGAATCAGCAGGAACGCAAGATATTGATGCAGTTAAAATGCAAAAAATATATTTTGGTAATTGACTTAACGGCAATTTTTTGATACAATAATAATAGCCATGATTAAAGATTTGTTATCAGACGGCAAAAGTGCCTTTTTGTTTACCGATTCGGTAGCATTAAGATATTTTACGGGCGTTAAAATAGACGAAGGTTTTTTGGTCCTTTCAAATAAGGTAACCTGCTTTACAGACGCAAGGTATTTTTATGCGGCAAAGCAGGCGCTTAAAAAAAAGGGCATAGACTGTGTGCTATACGACGGACTACACTGTGTAAAAGAATTTTTGCTCGGTACGGGCGTTAAACGGTTATATTTAGATTTTGATAAAACCACGCTGTCAGAGTATAATAAATACAAAGATTTTGGTTTAGAACTTTTAGATGGTACTTCGGCTTTTTATAGGCAACGGTGCGTTAAACGTTCTGATGAAATTGAAAGCATAAAAAAAGCGTGTGCAATTACCCAACGTGCCTTTTATGATGCGGTAGGTAAACTTAAAGTTGGTATGACTGAGTTGGAGTTTGCTAAACTTATCGACGACGGGTGCACTTTGCTTGGGGCTGAAAAGCCTGCCTTTAATACCATAGTTGCGTTTGGCGAGCACTCGGCAGTGCCACATCATCAAACGGGCAACACGCCACTCGTTGCAAACACCGTTATTTTGGTTGATACGGGCTGTGTGGTTAACGGATACTGTTCGGATTATACCAGAACCTTTTATTTTGGGAAACCATCAGAAAAGTTTGTAAAAAGTTACGACGCTGTTTTGCAAGCAAACCTACTTGCAACCAAGTCTATTAAGGTGGGTACGTCCACCGTGCAAGCTGACGGCTTTGCGAGAAGTTATTTAGACGGTTTAGGCGTTGCAAAATATTTTACGCACTCGCTTGGGCACGGCGTTGGTATGGAAGTTCACGAAGCGCCAACCCTTTCGCCAAGGCTGACCTTGGATAGCACCTTAAAGCAAGGCATGGTCTTTTCCATTGAGCCGGGGCTTTACTACGACGGGGAGTTTGGCATACGTATTGAAGACACGGTAGTTTTAACTAATGGCGGCGTCCAAAGGTTATTTACAGACGAAAAAAATTTATTAATTATATAAAACAAAAATAGGAGATAATATTATGTTAGCAGGTGATTTTAGAAAAGGCTCTACTTTTGAGTATGAAGGTTCAGTTTGGACAATCGTTGATTTCCAACACGTTAAACCCGGCAAGGGCGCAGCGTTTGTTAGAACCAAAATGAAGAACGTTATCGACGGCAAGGTTTTGGAAAGAACTTGGAACCCCACTGAAAAACTTCAAGACGCTACCATCGAAACCAAGTATATGACTTATTCTTATACCGACGGTGAACTTTACTACTTTATGGACCAAGAATACAACCTTACCCCGCTTAACTACGACCAAGTTGAAGACGCTTTAATGTATATTAAAGAAAACGACCCCGTTACCGTTAAGTTCTTTAAGGGTGCGGCTTTCTCTGTTGAATGCGAAAACTTCGTAGTTCTTCGTGTAACTCAAGCAGACCCCGGCGTTAAGGGCAACACTGCAACCAACGCTACCAAAGACGCTATTTTGGAAACGGGTGCTAAAATCCAAGTTCCTATGTTCGTTAACGAAGGTGAACTAATTAGAGTTGACACCAGAACGGGCGAATACATGGAAAGAGTTAAAGGCTAATATTTAACCAAAAAACTATACCCGCATTTACGTGCGGGTATTTTGTTTAAAGGAGCAAAAAGTGAAAACTGCTTTAATTACGGGCGCAAGCGGGAAGATAGGGCTTGCCACGGTAAAACGCTTTTTAAGTGACGGGTATTTCGTTATAGGTCAGTTTAATAAAGGGCAAACCGCTATTGAAAGACTTAAAGCCGAACTTGAAAAAAGTGGCTTGGACCAAACCTTTTTTAGCGTGCCTTGCGACTTGTCGGATAGCCAAAGCGTTGACGGGCTTATCAAATGGGCGTTAGACAACTTTAAACATTTAGACGTTTTGGTGTGTAATGCAGGCGTTGACCTTTATAAACTTGCTACTGAAACCACTTTGCAAGAGTGCGATTACCTCTTTAACGTTAACGTAAGGTCGGCACATTCGCTTACTAAGGCGTTTTTACCTGCTATGATTAGTCGCCAAAATGGTAAAATACTATTCGTTTCTTCAATTTGGGGGCAAGTTGGTGGCAGTATGGAAAGTTGCTATTCGGCATCAAAATCTGCACTTATAGGTTACTGCAAAGCACTTGCGAAAGAAGTAGGCTTAAGCAAGGTTAACGTTAACTGTGTTTGCCCAGGCGTTATTGATACTCCTATGAACGATAGATTTAGTTTAGAAGAAAAAGCCCAGCTAATTAGCGCCACGCCACTTGGCAGAATGGGTACACCCGAAGAAGTTGCTAATCTTATACACTTTTTATGCTCTGACAAGGCGGATTTTATTACCGGTCAAGCAATTACTATCGACGGTGGGTTTACCTTATAATCCTTAAAAACGTCAACATTTTGATAAAAAGGCAATATTTCTAAAAAATAAAAGGTCTGAAAATTTTTCAGGCCTTTTTTGTGTAAAAAATTTTTATAGGGGTATAACAATTTTATATTTAATATAAGGAGAATTTGTATGAACCCTTTTAAAGAGATTCCTTCAAAAGAAAAACTTAACTTTTATAGTTGGAAAGATATGTGCTTAAAACCCTATGACAAAAACGCCACTTCGCCCTATACCAAAACACGTGTTATTTTGATGAACGGCACTGAATTTGAGTCTAATATGTTTTTGCATCAACTTAACCGTCATTGCCTAAACAACGATATACGTCGTATTGCTGCGGGCGTAAGGCGTATGGAGCAACAACAGCAAAAACGCATTGCTTCGCTTAAACCTATTAACGAAAGTATTTTAGAAACCACCATAGCATACGAGCAACTTGCCGTTGACCTTACCGCCGATATGGCTAAAAAAGAGCCCAACTCTTTCGTTAAAGAACAGTTAGACTTTGCACTTTTAGAAGACTTTGACCACTTATACCGCTATGCAAATCTTTTAGAGTTAGACGAAGGCTTGCACGCCGAAGCACTTGTAGGTAAATATACTGAAATTACTCCCGCACGCCCAACGATTTCAGAGCATCGCCACCCCAACGACGACGTAAGACGTTATATAAACTGTTGGCAAGACGAGTTAATCACAAGGCTTCACACGGGTATAATAACGGCGGCGGAACAACAAACTATGAACTATTATATGAACGTTGGTAATATTTATCCGACCGAACTTGGTAGAAAACTTTACACCGAAATCGCTATGATTGAAGAACAACACGTGACCGGCTACGGTGCGCTTATGGACCCAAGTTGTACTTGGTTAGAAAGTTGGGTTATGCACGAGTACACCGAGTGCTATTTGTATTGGTCTTGCTATCAAACTGAAAGCCACCCTGAAATTAAAAAGGTGTGGGCAAGACATTTAGAAGACGAGTTAGTTCACTTAAAGATAGCGTCGGACGTTTTGTATAAATACGAAGGCAGAGAGTGGCAACAACTATTCGTTGGTGGAAGTGATTTCCCTGTACCCGTAGAACTAAAATCAAACGTTGACTATATTAAAGACGTTCTTAAAACGGTAAGGCTCACCGCCGACAAAGAAATTACCGTTCATATTAACGATATGCCAGATACAGCGGACTTTTTTAAGTATCAAAAAACCGTCAACACGCAGGTGGGCAACGTGGCTTCACACAACGTTATTGATAAGCATATCAAAAAATTTGGCGAGGACTATCGCTTTGAAATTGGCGCTAATCCAGAAAAAACCCTTCGTGACAGAAAGGTTGATAATACCGATATTGGTAGGAAAAAGGGAGTTTAACAAATATAAATTAAAAATTTAATAAATTACAACCGTCAAAAGACCGATATTTTTGCAAAATGTAAAAATATCGGTTTTTTATATGCCCAAAATATTGCAAAATAACAAAAAAGAGTGTAAAATTAAATTGTAAAAAAATAAAAATTTCAAAAAAGGTAAAAAATATGAAATTTGGATATGTGAAAATTGCAACGTTTACACCTGAAATTAAAATAGGGCAACCGCAGTTTAACGTTAGCCTTGTTAAAGACGGTATAAAACTTGCCGGTGAACAGGGTGTTGAGGTTTTGGTTATGCCTGAACTTACACTTACCGGTTATACTGTGGGTGATTTGATTACGAGTGACGTTTTGTTAAACGACGCACTTAACGGTTTAGAGCAAATAGTGAAGTTTTCTTCCGAATATAAAATGCTTATATTCGTTGGGCTTCCTGTAAAGAATATGGGTAGGCTTTACGACGTTTGTGCCGTGGTTAGTCGTGGCAAACTGTTGGCAGTTGTGCCTAAAACCTTTCTTGATGATAACAATGGCAGTTGCGAAAGCCGATATTTTACGGCGTTTAACGGGCAAAATTTAGAGATTAGTTTGTTTGGATATTCAGTGCCGTTTGGTAATAAAATTTTGTTTACCGATAATCAAACTCAGCTATGTATGGGTGCGGAAATTTCAACCGACTTTAACGGGGTTTTAACACCATCTTGCGCTTACGTGTGTGCGGGTGCAAACCTTATTGTAAACTTAGGTGCTTTTGAAGAAATTTATTCACAAACCCAAACGCTTGAAAGTAAGGTAAGCGCTATATCCAAACACCTTGGCGTAGCGTACGCCTTAGCAAACGCTGGCGTAGGGGAGTCGACTACCGATTGCGTTTATTCGGGGCGTTCGATTATTTGTGAAATGGGTGCTACGCTTTCACAAAGCGTACCTTTTAAAAGTGGTTTAACAACGGCAGAAGCCGACTTGGGATACGTTAACTATAAGCGTGGTAAAAGCGTTAAAGCGCCACAAGTAGACGGGTATATTAGTATAAGCGTTGACGTTAATAATAACGCCCTACCTACAGAGAGAAAATATGATAAAACACCCTTCGTGCCAACGGATAGTAAAGCGCTTAACGACTGTGCAAATTCTACCATAAGTATTCAAGCACAAGGGTTGGCTTCAAGAATTGTAAGAAGTTATTCTAAGCGTGCGGTTTTGGGTTTGTCAGGTGGTTTGGACTCTACCTTGGCTATAATAGTTGCCGTTAACGCTATGAAGTTGTTGGGCAGACCCGCAAGTGACGTTTTAGCCATCACTATGCCGTGCTTTGGTACGACGGGCAGAACTTTTAACAACTCAATAAAACTTGCAAAGGCACTTGGTGCAACTATTAAAAAAATAGATATAGGCAAAGCCGTTACAAAACATTTAAAGGATATCAAGCACGACGGCAGTTTGGACGTTGCTTATGAAAACGCCCAAGCGAGAGAGCGTACGCAAGTTTTAATGGACGTGGCAAACGGTTGCGGGGGGCTTGTAGTAGGGACGGGTGATTTGTCTGAAGTGGCGCTTGGTTGGTCAACCTATAACGGCGACCATATGAGTATGTACGGGGTAAACTGCACCGTACCCAAAACGTTAGTACGCCATTTAGTAAACTACTATGCGCAAAACTGCCGTGGTAAACTTAAAGCCGTTCTTTTAGATATTTTAGATACGCCCGTAAGCCCAGAACTTTTACCTTCTGAAAACGGTGCTATATCGCAAATAACTGAAGATATCGTTGGGCCGTATATTTTGCACGACTTCTTCTTGTATCACTTTATAGAGCGTGGATTTAATCCGGAGAAGATTTATCACGTCGCTTGCCAAACGTTTGACGGCGACTTTAAGCGTGAAACCATATTAAAGTGGTTAAAAATCTTTTTCAAGCGCTTCTTTGCCCAACAGTTTAAGCGCTCTTGTGTGCCAGACGGCGTCATGGTGGGTGAAATCTCACTGTCGCCAAGGGGTAGTTGGCGTATGCCAAGCGACTGCTCGGCTGACCTTTGGCTTAAGCAGTTAGAGAGTTTGTAGAATATTTATAGAAATTTAAAATAAGGACGGCAACGCCGTCCTTAAATTTTTTTATTCCATCATTTTCTGTTGACTTTTTTGCTTGCAAAAATTTTATTAAAAAACTTTTAAAAAACTGTTGACAAACGGATAATTTGTGATTATAATAATAGTAATCATTACTGATAACGTAACGGCAAACACAAATATATAAAAAGGCAAAATTCATTATAAAACCGTTGCAAAAAGCAAACGCTTTAAAAATATAAAAAAAGGGGGATAGGGTATGCGATATTCAAGGCAAAGGCAACTTATTACCGATATTATCAAAAACAGATGCGACCATCCGACTGCCGATATGATATACGCTTCCGCAAGGAATTTAGAGCCTAACATATCGCTTGGCACGGTGTATCGCAACCTTAAACTTTTAGAAAGTGAAGGCGTTATAATCACCTTGGAAACTGAAGACAAGAGACTTCACTACGACGGCGACGTGTCAAGGCACTCACATTTTATATGTTCCAACTGTGGCAAAATTATAGATATATTCAAACCGGCAAAAACACCTAGTGAACTTGCTAAAATGGGGCTTTCGGTGTTAGGGGAAAAGTGCTTTTATTACGGCTTATGTGCCGATTGTAACCATGTTAAATAAAAATTATTAAGTTAAAAAATAAAAAAATATATTTTATAACGGCTAAAGCCAAAAGGAGAAAAATTATGAAAAAATTTGTATGTTCTATTTGTGGTTTCACTCACGAAGGCGACTCTGCGCCTGAATTTTGTGCTCAATGCAAAGCGCCCGCTTCAAAGTTTACCGAGCAGACCGAAGGCAGAAGCTGGGCTGCCGAACACGTTGTTGGCGTTGCCAAGGGTGTTGACCCCGAAATCATTGAAGGTTTAAGAATGAACTTTATGGGCGAATGCACCGAAGTCGGTATGTATTTAGCAATGGCACGTGTTGCGCATAGAGAAGGCTATCCTGAAATAGGTTTATACTGGGAAAAGGCAGCTTTAGAAGAAGCTGAACACGCCGCAAAATTTGCTGAACTATTGGGCGAAGTAGTTACCGATTCAACTAAAAAGAACTTGGAAATGCGTATCGATGCTGAAAACGGTGCAACCTTAGGTAAGTTTGAACTTGCTAAAAAGGCAAAAGCACTTAATCTTGACGCTATTCACGATACCGTTCACGAAATGGCACGTGACGAAGCACGTCACGGTAAGGCTTTTGAAGGTTTGCTTAACAGATACTTTAAGTAATAAGTGGGGGCGTTATGAAGGAAAATTATACCGTTTGTAATTGTGCTAAGGTGGATTATCATCAAATAGCTACAGCAGTGGAAACTCATAGTAAATTTGAAGACGTTTTAGACGTTTTTAAGGACGTTCAAAAGGTTACGCATTGTACCACCGGTTGCGGTGGATGTTACCAAAAGGTTTTAGATATTATATCTGAAGTCTTAATGGGCTAAAAAAATAAACTTTCAATAAAAACAAGAACACAAAACCTAATATTTAAAGAGTGGATAATTGCAAATCCTTCGGGAAGAGCGGGCGTCCACTCTTTTTCGTTTTGGTTAAAAAATAAAATTTAACGATATGAGTAAAAAAGGCGTAATTTAGCAAAAGTGGAAAAGTTTTATTATTTATAATAAAAAACATAAAATCGATTGATTTATTAAATAAAAAAAGATACAATTATAATTAAATAATTATACTTAATATTCTACCCTTTTATAATATATTATAAAAAGGCGGCTTTTTGAAGGTATAATTACAAAAATGCTTAAAATGCGGTGTTTTCTTATTACTCCCGATTGAAATTGCACGTTTCCAAGAAAATGCAAATAGCTATTTAGGAGAAGGTTTTATGAAAAAATATTTCGAGCCACAGTTCAGTTTAACCAAATTCGACGATAGCGACGTCGTTATGGCGTCGGTTTTTGGTGCGTTCGCTACCGAGTGGTTAAACGTTTTTGATAACGATTGGACGGGAGAGAATAACTAATGGTTAAGACTTTGAAAAATAGAATTACTCTTTTCTTAATCACACTAAGCATTTTGGCGTTTGCGTTAGGATTTATAGCAATGCCTAAGCTTAACTTTGCTCAAGCGGAAACCACGTCTATTGGCTTCTATCTTGAAGATGGTGCAGGCGTAAACGTTTCTGATAACGAAGACGCTTTTGGTAGAAAGTATAAGTCTATCAGATGGGTTTGCCACGTGTCAGAAGAGTTTTATAATTCTTTGCAAACGGTGACCACTGAGGGTAGAAAGGTTTTCGGTGTTGCCGTAACCCCTGCTTACGAGGGCAAAGACCAAGAACTTCAAGAAACCTTAACAAGATTTTTCGAGTTTGATGAAACTATTCAAAGCGTGGAATTTGTAAATGGTGATTTCGTTTTCTCTTTGCACGTTACGTATAACGACGTGTTGGAAGACGCTACCGACGATGCGTACGACCTTCCCTTACTTGCAAGGCCATACTATAAAACTGCAGACGGTACAGTATGCTACGGCGAATATGGCGACACTATTCGTTCTATCACGGGTGTTGCGCTTTATCACATAATTGAAGGCACTTATCCGGTAGGTTCTGACGAATACGTGCGTTTACTTGAATACGTACCTAATTATAACCCCAACAACGTAGTTACCAAAAATTACAGTGCGCTAAACGGTGCTTCAATTACCGTTTGTCCGCAAATGGCTGACGTTGATAGGGTATTCCTTTCTGCTTTAGACGTTACCGGCGCTTATGATAAAGAAACTAACGCCTTAACGTTTACTAATGCAACGACCATTTTGGGCGATAAACTTAGAGTAACTTTCTTGGCGGAATCTGGCAATATTGAAGTTTACAATTACTCGGTTGCCCAAGTTAAAGTTAACGGCGAACTTGCAAACTCGACCGTTGAACTTTACGCTGGCGAGCAAGCAACTATTAGCGTTAACGTGGGCGATAGTGCTGACATTATTCCTTATAGCGTAACGGTTGAAGATGAGTTTGCTAACGTAATCACAGCCGACGGAAACGTTATTAGTCCCTTAGAAGCGGGCGATGCTATTGCGACCGTTAGTTACGTTCGTGACGACGTATCCTATTCGTTTGACCTAAACGTTAAGTCATACGGAGAACTTTATAGGGTGGAGCAAACCTACCAACTTTCAGCATACGACGGCGTATTGTTTAAGGGTAGTGACGTGGTAGAACTATCTGATATAATATCGGGTGGCGTTACTAAGATTGAAACGGCATCAGGTAGGGCGTTAACCTATACCGACGGTAAAATTTTGGGCTATAACTCAACGTCTAAGGAAGGCTTAATTCAGGATAGTTTGTACGTATATACTGCTGATAGAACGACAGTTCTTTTCGTGGACGTAGCAACCTTAATACTTGACCAAGCAGAAGACTTTGCATACTTCTCATACAAGGGTGCATTTGACCCCAGCACTTATACTGAAGCAGTTGGTGCAAACGGTGCAACCCAAGCAAACGCAGCAACCTTTGGTAAGGCAGCATACACTGACGCATCGTTAAAGTGGAACGGCTATTACTTAATGGTTAAAGATATCGACGCTTCAACTGCAACTTACGGTACTGCAGATAACAAGCACTGGATAAGTGGTGCTGAAGCAAACGGCTCTATCATTTACACTTCTGGTGCATCTGCAAAATACTACGTAGACAATGGTAACTATGGTGACTATAACGCACACTTCAATGCATTCTCTGGTTACTATGATGGCTCACAAGGTATCCGTGGTTTATCTGGTACGTTCGATGGTAACGGTTATACCTTAAGTAACTTCGTAGCAAGTTACGACGGTATCTTTGGTTTCATCAAAAACGCAACCGTTAAAAACCTTGGTTTAATCAACAACAGCAAACTTGGTAGATTGGCGTTTGGTGCAACGTTTGATAATATGTACGTAAGCAAAGCAAATGGCGAAGCTACTTTGGTAACTGCATCTGATACTGCAACCACCAAGTCGGAGGCCAAGCGGTCTTAGGAAGACAATG